>JAYVJN010000474.1:0-10199 GCA_043769325.1 Acidobacteriota bacterium | reverse complement strand
TCGGTGGATAACATTTTTATCTTCGTGATGGTCTTCGGTTACTTTGCGATTCCCGCCATCTACCAACATCGGGTGCTCTTTTACGGCATCATCGGCGCGCTTATTTTCCGCGCCATCTTTATCGCGTTGGGTTCTATCCTGATGCAATTCCACTGGGTTATCTGGATTTTCGGCGGCTTCCTCATCCTGACCGGCGTTAAAATGATGTTTGCGCCGGATAAAGAGCTTGACCCGGAGAAAAACTTGCTCTTGCGGCTGTTCCGGCGTTTTGTGCCGGTGACGAATGAATTGCACGACGCCAAGTTTTTCATCAAAAAAGATGGCCGCCGTTGGGCCACGCCGTTGTTTGTCGCGTTACTCTTTTTAGAAGCGACAGATGTTATTTTCGCGGTTGATTCAGTGCCGGCGATTTTTGCCTTGACCAAAGAGCCGCTCCTCGTCTTTACGTCTAATATCTTTGCCATCTTGGGCTTACGCTCGCTCTATTTCATGCTGGCGGGCGCGGTGGATAAATTCCACCTGCTCAAATACGGCCTGGCGACGGTACTGATTTTCGTCGGCGCAAAGATGGCTTTCCTCAACGACTGGTTCGATGGCAAATTCCCGATAATCTGGTCTTTAGGCATCATCGGCGCGGTCTTGGCGGTTTCCATTATCGTGTCGCTGCTGTGGCCGAAAGCGGCGCAAGATTAGGCGCGTTAAGACGAACTCATATGGTTTACAGCTAGAAATCAGGCAATGGCAGCAAGCGGGCGCAAGCGACCCTTCCCAACCTGCCAGGTTGTTCAAGGGATGAGCTTTCACCCACCTGGCAGGTTGGGAAGGGTCGCTTGCGCCCGCTCTTTATCATGCACAATTTCTAATTGGAAAGAGTATCACAACGGATTTCACTGCCTCTGAAATTCCGGCGAACCGAGAATGAGTCCGGTTAGTTTTACAACTTCGGGGCTGGCCGAGGGTGCGGCGGCGTTTTGTCGTTCGAGTCGCGCGATTTGGCGTTGCTGGCGTTGTTCGGCGGGATTGCCGTACAGCATGGCGTCGTCGCCGTTGGCGCGGGCGTTCATGGCTTGTGGTTTAGGTTCGGGCACGGGTTCGTTTAACTGTTTGAGCAGCGTCTGTTTAGTGGCTGGCGAGACTTCGCCGCTAACGATTAGCTCAAGCAACTTGTCCAAAATCTGCGTTTGAGCCGCGTCCTTGCCGACATAACGCGAAAGGTCAACCCGCGTGCCGGGGATTTTGTTGCCCGCTAAAGCCAAGCCGAAGTTGAGCCGTTCGAGCAAGCCGCCGGTGTTGACCCAGTGTTCGGCTTTGTCGGGATAACCCGTCGGGGCCTGGTAGCCGTAGAGCGGTTCAGCCATGCGGTTGAGCCACTGCGCCAGCGCGGGGCCGCCGTTGGTTTCGCCGCCGAGCGAGCGGATTGAACTGACCATTAACTCAAATGGTGTCTTGATTTTAGCGCGGTATGACGAGCCAAATTCCGGCGCCGCGAAGACGGCCCGCAGCGTGGTTTTGAGGTCGCCGTTGCTTTTGGTGAAAGCGGCGGCAACACGGTTGACCAATTCGGGCGCGGGTTCGTCCGTGACAAATTTGCGGGCCAGTTTGGTGGCGACAAATTTGGCCGTCGCCGGATGTTTGGCGAGAATGTCCAGCACTTTCAGGCCGTCTTCGAGGCCCCCGCCGGCGGGGATTTTCTGCCCCAGCACGGTCTTTTCGCCCTGGTCGTGCAAACGGTTGTTAAAGACGAATTTGCCGCCGTCGTCGTTATAATCGCGGCCCATGATTTCCTGCGCGGCGGCCTTGCGATACCCACGCGGGTCAACAATCGTCCAGCCAGTAAAGCAACGCGCCACTTCCTGCACGTCCTTCTGCGTGTAGCCGCCGTCCACGCCCAAAGTGTGCAATTCCATCAGTTCGCGGGCGTAATTTTCATTGATGCCGCGTTTCATGCGTTGCTGCGCCGGCGGCTGTTGCATTTGGCCGTTGTCTGGCGTCTGTTGGCGACGCTGTTGCTGTCTGCCGCCCAACATTCCGCCCAACAAACCAGGCCGGCGTTGATTCGGGGCCGTTGCTCCCCCTCTCCCCTTCTCCCCTTCTCCCGCTCTCGTCTGCGGCGCGACGCTCTCGAAGTTGTCCAGATAGAACAACATAGCCGGACTTTGCGCGGTGGCGGTGAGCAACTCTTTGAAATTGCCGAGCGCGTTAGGGCGGATGGTGTCGCGGTCATACGCGGGCAAGTGCCAGCGCGTGGCGTTTTTGCCGATGAAGACGTTGAAATGGTTCGTCCAGAAATCCACCATCACCTCGTTTAGCTGACGTTCGCTGTAAACGGCGCGAAGAAGGCGCGAGGCGATGAGTTCGCGGTTGATTTCGGCGGGCTGTTTGAGACCGTTTTTGACGTAATACTCCACGATAGCGCGGCGGGCATCGGCGTTGGGCGCGTTATTGTTGGGCGGCAAAACGCCTGGCTTTTGCGCTGGCATCGCGCCTTCGGGGGCTTCCATCGCGTCCGGTTTTTCCATCGCGGCGGCGGGCGCGTTTTTGGCGGCTTTGGCTTCTTTGCCGGCGTCACGCGCACCGGCGAGATTGGCCGGCAATTCGCCGCTACGTTGCAGACGCGCCAGCAAAGCCGCCGGATTGGGATATTTGGCAAAGAGTTCGCTGGTCGGCAACTGCAACACTTCCAACGACTTGACCTTTTCGTCGGCCACCGCGTCGGGGATACTCTGCGGGTTTAGCTGCTGTTCGATATACTTGTCCAAACCCATTTTCTGGACCCGTTCCACATCGCCGGGCCGCACGCCAAAGCCCAAACGGTTGAGAACGTGCAAAACGCGCTGCTCATCCGTCAATTTGGGCGTCTTTTTGTCATTGGCCGACGCCGCCAAAGGCAACATTCCCAACCATATAGCCGCCAAACAAAGCCACGCCGCCGCTTGCCGGCCCCGATTCTTTACCAACTCTACTTTCATTGTCACAACCCTCTTTTGCTTTGAAATACCACATTCGAGATTTCAGCTTTTTGCTGCGCCACACAATCACTTGCCTCTGCGCTAACTTTTTAGACGCACGCGACGGGCCGTTAGTTTGGAGAAATAACTCAGAAACGGGCGCGTCACACGCAGGGAGCGCGGACAGCCTTGTCCGCAAACGAGCCGTAAGGCGAGTAACGCCTTCGCGTAAGGCTTAGTTTGCCGGCAACGCGCCGTTGGCGCAACTGGTTTTCGCGCTTTGCGCTCATGCGGACAAGGCTGTCCGCGCTCCAGTCGTAAAAGTTGCGGTTGCAGCGAAAATTGCATCAGGCGATGCGTATTTATTCTATCGGGCGCGTCTTGGGTTGACAGCAGAACGCGGATTGGGGAAAATCCGGTTGCTTATTTTATTGTCAAAATAACTGGCAACGCCAGCCGGAAGCCGTTTTGCTTGCTCTCCGGTTGCCGCCTAATTTTAACCGGAGGATTACTCCCGACTTATGAACAACCACCCCGTCTCTCCTGCGCCGCTGCCTTTGCCCTCTGTTTTGTCTGTTATGCAAGACCTCGCCTGTACCGCCCATGACCTCATGGACAGTTACAACCGCGAAACCCAAGAAGCCGCCGCACAGGTTGAAAATGCCAAAAAGCAGGCAGTCGCGCAGCTAGAGCAAGCCCAAAAACAGGCAAACACGCAGCTAGAGCAAGCCCAAAAACAGTCTGCTACTTTAACGCAGATGAAAGAGGTGGTCCAGAAATTCTTGACAGAACAAGAGATTGCGATACATGACAAGCCATCTCTTCCTAGCTCATTACCAGCAAGCCAAAATCACTCTGATAGCGCGGAACTGTGCGTGCAAAATGCCCAACACTTTCAGACGCAAATACTCGCCGCTATCCCCCGTAGTTTGAAACAAGAGAAAAAAGAAAGGGAGTCTGAAATAGAAAAGACATCTTACGACGGCATCGGTAGGCTAGCGGCTATCGTAACTTTTGTTGCCTCTATCTGGCTAACTTGGAGCAACCGCCCCATGCAATTTCATGGAGACGGCGGCGCCCTTTTATGGTTATTTTTGTTACTCGGCTTTCCATTCATTGTCGCAATAGCCACTTTCTCAATAGTGCCAGCCATACTAAAGTCAATCGCTTTTGCTGGTGTTGCCAACAGTGTCAATTCCAGACGGCAGAGCCTAACACAAAGTTTGCGTGAACCATATTTTTCCTTTTTGCACGAGACGGAATTAGCAGAAAAGCACCTCAACGCCTATCCGCAACAAGTTCAGCAACAAACCCAAGCCATACGTCACAATGAAAACGAACGGCTCAATCAGTTGCGTTACTCGTTGCAGACATCGGGCGAAAAATTGCGCCACTATTTGCAGACGAAAGGGGCAAAGTTGCAGGAACGCTGTGACAATTTCTCAGCCGATTTGGAGGCCATTGGCGCGGCTTGGTGGGGCGAGTCGTGGAAGAAAGAAAATTGGCAACCATTTGAGGTCTCGCAATCGTGCGCCAGAGTCGGGTTGCTGCAATTGTTGGCACAGCAGCCTTTTCCAGCATTCCCTGAAATCAAGTTGGATTTGTTCATACCGGCCCTGGTGCCGTTTGGCGCGGGGCGCAGTCTGCTCTTTACGGCAGAGGGTGAAGAGAAGCAACAGGCCATCCGCGCCGCGCAGTCGGTCATGCTGCGGTTGTTGGCTACCAACAAGCCGGGCCGGGTGCGCTTTATGCTCATTGACCCGGTGGGTTTGGGGCAGAATGTGGCCGATTTCATGCAGTTGGACGAATATGCAGAAGGACTCATCACAAAGAAAAAAGCCTGGTCGGAGCGGCAGCACATCGAAGCGCGTTTGGCCGAACTAACTGAACGTATAGAAGAGGTTATCCAAAAGCGTCTGCGTAATGATTACCCCGACATCGAAGCCTACAACGCCACAGCCGCTGTGCCGGAACATTATCAAGTCTTGGTCGTGATGGATTTTCCCGTCAATTTCAGCGAAGAAGCCGCCCGCCGCCTGGTCAGCATCGCGCGTAACGGGGCGCGTTGCGGCGTCTTTACCATCGTCGTTTGTGACACCAGCAAGCCGCCGCCTTACGGTTTCAAGCTCAAAGATTTACGCGCCGCGTCGCACGTCATACACCAAGACGGAAACCGCTTTGTATGGCAAGACGACGATTTACAGCACGCTCACGAATTTGGCTTAGACGCCTTGCCCGAAACGGCGGAGGTGGCGCGTTTTGTCCAAGCCGTTGGCGAACAGGCCACAAGCGGCATGACAGTTGAGGTATCATTCGAGGGCTTATTGGCGTCTGCTCACTTAACGCCTGATAAATTCTGGCACGAGGACAACACGACGGCAGAAAAGTTGGAAATCCCTTTGGGGCCAAAAGACGCCAAAAAACCGCAAAACCTCACGATGGGCGTCGGCACGGCGCACCACGCCATTGTGATTGGTATGCCAGGCTCCGGCAAAACCAACCTCATGCACGTCATCATTTCGTCGCTGGCCCTGAAATACTCGCCCGACGAAATGCGGGTTTACCTCATTGACCTGAAACAGGGCGTCGGCTTCAAGCCTTATGCTGACAGCGGTTTGCCGCACGCCGAAGTTATCGCCATTGACAGCGAACGCGAGTTTGGCTTGAGCGTCCTGCAAGGATTAGACGACGAAATGCCCAAGCGCAAAGAGAAATTCCGCCCGTACAGCCATGTGGACAATATAACTGCCTACCGCGCCGCCGCCAACGCGCCGATGCCGCGCATCTTGTTGATAATTGACGAATTCCAAGAACTCTTTGCCGAAGAGGACCAAATTGCGCGCCAAGCCGGTATGCTTCTTGACCGTCTGGCGCGTCAGGGCCGCGCATTTGGCATTCATATTATGCTAGTTTCACAGAGTCTCGGCGGTAAATCGGTATTATCAACCAGCACGCTTGACCAAATTGGTATCCGTATCGCCTTGCAATGCAGCGAAGCCGCTGCCCGCCAAATCATGGCCGACAACAATCTCGCCGCCCGCTTGCTCTCGCGTCCGGGCGAAGCTATCTATAACGACAACCTTGGTTTACTTGAAAACAACAGTAACTTTCAAGTAGCCTTACTCAAAGACGAAGACCGCACCCAACGATTGCGCCAAATCAACGAACTGGCGCGTAACAGCGGGAAGTCTTATCCAAGTCCAATCATCTTTGAAGGCAATCAGCCGGCCCGCATTGAAAATTGCGCGTTGCTGACCCAGGCTTTAGCCGCCAACACTTGGCCGCGCCAGACCAAGAGCGTTGATTTGTGGTTGGGCGAACCTTTGGCCTTGCGCCCTTCAACCGTCGTGCATCTGCGGCCTCAAGGCGGCAACAACCTGCTCATCGTCACCCGCGACGAACAGGAAGGCGTCGGACTAATGGCGGCCTCGTTGTTGAGCCTGGCCGCGCAAAAACACCCGGCAGACGCGCACTTTTACATTGCCGATTTCGCCACGCCCGATACTGCGTGGGAAAAACTCATGCACAATTTGGCGGAGAAGTTGCCGCACGAAATCAAAATCCTGAACCGCCGCGATTTCGCCAAAGAGTTGCCGCGACTCGCCGCCGAAGCCAAACGCCGCGCCGAAGACCCGCAACCCAACGCGCCGGCGCATTACCTGTTCATCCAGGGCTTGCACCGCGCCCGCGATTTGCGCCCCGATGAAGGCGGCGGCTACGGGCGCGGCGTCTTTGACGAACCCGCCAAAGAACAGAGTCCGGCGGACGCCTTCGCCACGCTCTTGGGCGAAGGGGCCGACTCTGGTATCCACATCTTGGCCTGGTGCGATACCGTCGCCAATGCCAACCGTATGATTGACCGCAAACTGATGCGCGAGTTTAGCTACCGCATCGCGGGACAGATGAGCAACGAGGATTCCAGAGCCTTGATAGAAGACGCGGCGGCCTCCAAAATCAAGCCACACCGCGCCGTTTTGTACGACGAAGAGCGGCCCGGTTATCTCGAAGCCTTTCGCCCCTTCGATATTCCCGCAAACGATTTCGTGGAGTATGCCACAGCCGTTTTGCGGTCTCTTAATACCGCGTAACTGCAACAATTGGAGAAATTATGTCAAACAGCCAAGTACACGGCGACCCTGAAAAAATGCGCGCCTTCGCCGGCGAATTGGATAAGTTCGCCCACGATGTCAAAAGCGAAATGGAACGCATGAAATACCGCCTCGGACGTTTAGGCGAAACCTGGCGCGATAGAGGCTTTGCTGATTTCGTCGAGCAATTCAAAGCCGCCGAAAAAAATGTCCGCGATTTCGTTGCGGAAACGGAGCACGTCACGCCGCAACTCAAACGCGACGCGGAGGCTCTCGACAACTTGCTCAAAGTGAAATTATAAGCCTTAGCGGTAGAGGATTTACCAATGTCTCAAGCCATTATTGACCCCGCAGAAGCGCGCCGTTTTGCGGCGGATTTGCGACAAACTATCAAACGCTTGCGTGACCAGCAAAGCACCGTGCGGACTCATTACGGCCAACTGGAAGAGGTCTGGAAAGACAAGAAATTCCAACAATTCGAGAAAGTGTTCGGACTCAGTTTAGGCAAACTCAGGCACTTTTACGATGAGGCCGAAATGTTCGTCCAATACTTGGAACGCAAAGCCCAAGCCGCCGAACGCTTTCTTGAAGGCGGCTACGGAAGATAATCATGCCCGGCGTTCACGTTGAATCACTGCAAGCCTTGGCGGATTTGGAGCGGGCCTTGGCCCGTTTTGCCGAGGCGTGCCAGGACAAACTGCCCGAAGTACGCCGCGAAGCCGAACGCAGATTGGCAGTCTTGGAATCAGTCTGCCGGGAACGGGAACGCGAAGTTGAGAATTGGCGCGAAAGCTACGGCCAAGCCGATGAAGACGAAGACACCGGCTATCTCGCCTACCGCATGGAACAGGCGCAAGATGCTTTACACCAGGCCCGCCATTGGCAACGCAGATGCGAAGAAAGCTGCCATGCCTACGCCCGCCAAGCGCGGCAACTGGAAAGCTTCACCGAACGCGACATAGCCCAAGCCCGTGACTTTCTGCGCCGCAAAATCGCCGAGATTCAGGAGTATCAAGGCGTGTCCCTGGGCGGCGCGGTTTCGTCGTCCGGCCCGATTGCCAACGCCGCGCCCGCAACAGCAGAAGAAAATTTGGCGCGACAACAGGCCCGCGAGTTATTGCGCGCCGCCGAACAAATTGAACCGACGGTAACAGCAGATTTACAGCGCATCGTAGGCTTGTTGGGCGGTACTTTGGCTGAATTGGAGTGCCGCTTAAAAAGCGAAGATTCGCTGACCCGCAAGTTGTTTGACAGAAGCAAAGAGCGTCCTGGCCTGCCTTTTCGCAATTCTCTATCAAAGCAAAGTCGAAAAATCAATGACGCGCTACGCTACACGGTAATTTGGCAAGAGGCGGAATACGCCGCTAAGTGTTGCGAATTATCAGCTCTCATGGAAACGCAAGGGTATCAACCAGTGAAGCCAAGGAACGCCTGGCTGACCGCCGGCAGAGAGGACGATAAGGGCTACCGGGGCGTCAACCAAACATTCTATTGGCAAGAGCAAATGCTTGAGGTACAATACCATACGTTGGAAAGTTGGCGTGTGAAAAACCTTTTACACCCGCTTTATGAAGAAGTTCGCAATCCGGTGGTGGCGGTTGACAGGCGCAAAGAGTTGCTGCAAAGGCAGCGGGACGAGGCTGGCAAAATTTCTGTTCCACCCGACATTGATAAGATTCGCTCTACCCGACATTGAAAGGATATGATTATGGTTTATGTGGTTGAAAAAGACGAGAGCGGCCAAGTAGAAGCCCTGTATCGCTTTAATGTGGCAGAGGCGACGGTGGAATACCTCACCATTGATGGCGTGTGGGTAAATGATGCCGGTTTATGGGGCATTCTGGATGATTTGCACAACCCTTTTTATGAGGAAGTCACTGCCGCCCAAGCGCAACAAGTAGCTATTGCCATTGATAAAATTACGCCGCAACCCATAGCTGCTTGATTTTATTTAGCCAGAAGCCGGCGAAGTTCCCCGCAAAACAACATGAGCAAACTCCGCGACACCGAAGACGACCTCCGCGCCCATTGGTCAGACCTGCAAGCCCAATGGCACACTACCCGCCAGACCTGGCGCGATGGCGTAGCCGAACGCTTTGAGCGAGAATTTTGGGACGAATGCGAACAGACTCTGCGGCAATTCCTCAAACGCCTGGACGAAATGAACGACACCTTTGAGCAAGCCGGGAGAGGTTTGTAGTCGCTTTCTCAACGTCCCGTCGGGCGCGGATAGCTGGCGGGGCTGCGGTGGCCTTGCTGGTCAACGGCGCGGACGCCGAAGAAATAGTTGTCTTTGGACATCCCTTTCATGTTGAAAGCGTTGACGTTGCCGACGTTTTGCGAGTTTGTCCAGGTTGGCGCGGTGGTGTCGCGCCAGACGATTTCGTAGCCCGCCAAATCCGTCTCTTTATTGGCTTCCCACTTCAATTCGGTATCATTCGACAAACGATTGACGACGCTCACGCCCTTGGGCGCGGCGGGCGCGAGGGCCAGCATTGCCAACGAAGCGGCGTTGACGCGGGCGACGTTGGCGGTGTAGGCAAAGTCCACAAATTCGGGTAAATCGCCGTATTGCACGCCGTTTTCGGTGCGTAAATTTTGGTGTTGGTGAACGTAATTTTCGTTGGGTTCGGTGAAACGCACGGCGGGGAAACCGCGTTCGAGAAACGGTATGTGGTCGCCGCCGCGCCCGTAACGGTCACGCCGGTAAACCATTGTGACGTTCATCTGCGGCACATAGCTGTTGGCGGTTTCGTAAATAAACCGCGCCAGTTGCCGTGAGGCCGAATCGTTTTCACCGCCGACGCTGCGGCGCGTGTTGGCTTCCTGTTCAGATTCATTGGACGGCACGCCTTCGGAAAAGACGCGCACGGTCTTGGCGTCCTTCACGCCGTTGCCGCCCAAACTGTTGCCAATGATGTCGTTAGTGAACATGGCCGCCACATTCCACTGGCGCAACTTAGCCTGTTCCGCGTAGTAGGCCGCGCCCAACAAACCTTGTTCTTCACCCGGCACGGTCATAAAAACGATGGTCGCGTCAAACTGGTATTTGGACATCACCCGCGCCATCTCCAGCACCGCCGCCGTGCCTGAGGCGTCGTCATTTGCGCCCGGCGCGTCGCACTCGGCGTCCGTCGGGCTGGTGCACATCGAATCGTAATGC
>JAYVJN010000473.1:0-5156 GCA_043769325.1 Acidobacteriota bacterium | reverse complement strand
ATCTCAGAATGTGGCCCGCGCTCTTTTCGCTGCTCAATGTCGGCAACGACCGCGTGCGTATTAATTTAGTGCCGGTTGATTTTGTCGTCGCCGCTCTGGCCGCGCTCGCCCAAGACGAACGCGCTCTCGGCCACACGCTGCAACTAGCTGACCCCGCGCCGCTTACAACCCGCGCCGCCTTCGACGCTTGCGCCCAAGCCGTAGCCGGTAAAAGCTCCTTCGCCGCTCTGCCGATGTCTTTGTCAAAAATGGCTTTAGGTTTGCCCTGGACGCCCGCGTTGACCGGTATGCCACACGCCGGCGCGCCCTATTTTTTCCTCGAACAGACTTACGACACCGCCATCGCCAACGAATTATTAGCCTCGCACGGCCTCGCTTGTCCGCCTTTTGACAGCTATGTGGACAAATTAACGGATTTTGTCAAACATTACCCGACACTGACTTGACTATATCTTAATATAGAATTAGTCTAGACATGGAGAACGCTTTGAGTCTCGCCTTCAAGCGGCTTTAATTTGCTGATGGAGCCGCCTGAAGGCTGGACTCAAAGCTATTTTCAAGGAGAATATTATGCACGCGCAAATCGCTACCGAAGCCAAAAACTTACCGCTCGACAACGGCATTACAGAAACCAACCGTGAAGCCATTGCCAGCGCACTGTCGCGCCTTTTGGCCGACACCCACGTTCTTTATCTAAAGACGCACAACTATCACTGGAACGTCACCGGCCCGATGTTTCAAACGCTGCACCTGATGTTTGAGTTGCAATACAACGAACTCTGGACGGCAACCGACCTGATTGCCGAACGCATCAGAGCCTTGGGGTTCTTTGCGCCGGGCACTTACAAAGAGTATGCGCGGCTGGCGACGATTCAAGAAGAAGAAGGCGTGCCGGCGGCTACTGATATGATTCGCTTGCTGGTGGAAGGCAACGACGCCGCCTCGCGCACGGCCCGCGCCGGTCTGAAAATCGCCGAAGACGCCAGCGACGCGCCGACTGCCGATTTGCTCACGCAACGTCTGCAAGTCCACGAAAAGACCGCGTGGATGCTGCGCAGTCTGTTGGCAAACTAATTATGCGCCACTATTTACCACGATTCACAACGCCGTCCGGCAGTCTCTTGTGGCTGCTGGCGGCGTTCTGTTTATTTACCGTTCCGGCCTGGGCGCAACAAGCGGTTGACAAAGACTGCACGGCGCAGTTTTGCCGCGTGGACGATAAAATCTATCGCGGCGAACAGCCACGAATCCCTGCCGGCATTGAAGACTTAAAGCGGCGTGGCATCAAAACCATCATTAACTTGCGCGGGCGCGACAAGAACACTGCTGCCGAGGAAAAAGCGGCGCAAGCGGCTGGCATCACATACATTAGCCAGCCTTTGCCGGCCTTGAGCGCACCCTCAGACGAGGCGGTAAACGCGGTTCTGGAAGAAATCAAGAAAGCGGAAGGGCCGGTTTTCCTCCACTGTCAGCACGGCAAAGACCGCACCGGCCTCATCGTCGCCTGCTACCGCATCAACAACGGTTGGACTTACGAACAGGCCATGCGCGAAGCCAAAAAGCGCGGAATCAGCCGCCTCCAATTC
Source organism: Acidobacteriota bacterium (assembly GCA_043769325.1). Lineage (GTDB taxonomy): Bacteria > Acidobacteriota > Blastocatellia > Pyrinomonadales > Pyrinomonadaceae > JAYVJN01. The sequence goes on along the minus strand of JAYVJN010000473.1, from coordinate 3,570 downwards.
GGTATGCGCCGCTACATCAAAAAATACGCCCAACGCCACAAAGCTTGAGTCCCGTAAGCTAAGAGAAAGTATTCCGGCGGTTAGAGTTACGCCTTGAGGCGTGTCTGACGGCGTAAAACTCACGCTTAAAAGCGTAACTCTAACTTTTCCTCACCTGCTTAACTCATTCTCAAAGCGGCCTGAAGCAAATACAAAGCAATCTAGCGCGGATAATGAGCAAGATTGGCGCAGACTGAATGAGCGTTCATTCGGTATAATAGCGGCGTTTTGTTGGTCTAATTATAAGGAGTTTTGCATTAGTATGAAGAAACCGGTTGAGATTGCGCCCGCCGAGGGCAAGTTGGGCGTCTTGTTAGTGGGCATGGGCGCGGTTAGCACGACCTTTGTGGCGGGCGTGGAAGCGATTAAACGCGGATTGGCCGACCCGGTCGGAAGTTTGACACAGATGGGCACGATTCGTCTGGGCAAACGCACGGAGGCGCGCGTGCCGCTGATTAAAGATTTTGTGCCGCTGGCGGATATTAACGACATCGTGTTCGGCGCGTGGGATATTTTCCCCGACTCGGCCTACGACGCCGCCTTGCACGCCGGCGTGCTGGAAAAAGATTTGCTGGCCCAGATAAAAGAGCCGATGAGCGCGTTAAAGCCAATGAAAGCTGTGTTTGACCAATACTACGTCAAGCGTCTCAACGGCACGAACATCAAAACGGGCGCGACCAAAATGGACTTGGCCGAACAGTTAATGGAAGAGATGACGGCCTGGAAGAAGAAAAATAAATGCGCCCGTCTGGTAATTGTTTGGGCCGCTTCGACTGAGATTTTCCTCAAACCGGTGGGCGTGCATAAGACGCTGGCCTCGTTTGAAAAGGGTTTGCGCGAGAATCATAAAGCCATCGCGCCCTCAATGATTTACGCTTACGCCGCCATCAAGTTGGGCATTCCCTTCGCTAACGGCGCGCCGAACTTGTCGGTTGACGTGCCGGCTTTGGCGAAATTGGCGAAGCAAAACAACGTGCCGATTTGCGGCAAAGACTTCAAGACGGGCCAGACCCTGATGAAAACCATTCTCGCGCCGGGCTTGAAAGCGCGTATGTTGGGCCTGGCCGGTTGGTATTCGACCAATATTCTCGGCAACCGCGACGGCGAAGTCTTAGACGACCCCGAATCGTTCAAAACCAAGGAAGAATCGAAGCTCTCAGTGTTGGAATATATTCTCCAACCGGAAGTCTATCCCAAACTCTACAAAGACTTTTCCCACGTCGTCCGCATCAACTATTACCCGCCACGCGGCGACAACAAAGAGGGTTGGGACAACATTGACATCTTCGGTTGGCTTGGTTATCCGATGCAAATCAAGATAGATTTCCTCTGCCGCGATTCGATTTTAGCCGCGCCGCTTGTGCTGGACTTGGCCTTATTCATGGACTTGGCGCAACGCTGCGGCATGGGCGGCGTGCAGGAATGGCTCTCCTTCTACTTCAAATCTCCTCAGACCGCGCCGGGCCTCTACCCCGAACACGACGTTTTCATCCAACTGATGAAACTCAAAAACACCTTGCGCCACCTGAAGGGCGAATCATTGATTACACACCTGGGCCTGGAATATTACGACTAAACTCGTTTGGTCATACCAGTGCCGGAAGCGGTAGCGACGGAGGTACAGTAAAGGGCCGCCCGTCGCTACCGCTTCCGGTACTGACCTGGGCCGCGCGCGCGTTATTTGTCTGGACTAAAGGCCGCATTCTCTGTTAATTTTGTGCGTGCGCTCCCGTAGCTCAGGTGCATAGAGCGACCGCCTCCTAAGCGGTAGGCCGTTGGTTGGAGTCCAACCGGGAGCATTTTACAAAAGGCTAAAGGCTAAAGGATGAAGGATAAAGCAGAACGCCGGCCTGTGCAGTTTTTTTTTACTGCCCACTGCCGGCTTGCCTACCGCCTACTGTTTTTATGATTGCGTGTGGGTCGTGCAAGCAGTTAAATGACGAGTCGTCGCGGGCGTGCCGTTTTTGCGGCACGAATTTGCTGTATGGCAAGCCTATTCCGGCGGCCTCGCCAAATGCCCCGCCGCCGCGCCCATATGCGCCGCCGCCGCCGCGCCCACAGCCGCAACCGGCCCCGATGCCACCGCCGCCCGCCGCGCCGATGGGTTACTACGCGCCACCCGCGCCGCCATATGGCGGTTATCATTGTCTGCAATGTGGCACTACACAGCCGCCGCAAATCATCCGCAAGATGTCGCAGGAAGGACTCATCGTGTTGATTGTGATGTTAGTCTTTTGTATCCCGCTTTTTTGGATTGGCCTCCTGATGAAAGAAGACATCTACGTTTGCCCTCAATGCGGGCGCAAAGCCAATTAAACGTCATGAAGAAAGTAAATCTCGCGGAAAAGTTCGCGCTGTTCCAAGACCACTGGAATCCCCATATCGTCGGCGAACTAAACGGGCAACAGATTAAGTTAGCCAAGTTTCAGGGCGCATTCATCTGGCATCAACACGAACACGAAGACGAGATGTTCATGGTCGTGCGCGGGCGTTTTCGGATGGAGTTTCGTGACCGCCAGGTTTGGCTGGAAGCGGACGAATTTATCATCGTGCCGCGCGGCGTGGAGCACCGGCCCGTCGCTGATGAGGAAGTAGAAGTCCTTTTGTTTGAACCGGCGACAACCCTGAACACGGGCGCGGCGCGTCACGAACTCACCCGCGCCACGCTGCAAATTATCTGAGCGCGCCGGAAAAGCAAACTGTTCGTTTTATGGAAAACCTCGAGTCCTTTATCGCCGCTTCGTCGGATGGTTCTGTAAAAAACTATCCGGGCCGTTTAGGGGTGGGCAAGTGTCCGGGCCTGACGGCGGAGCAGCGCGCGGTAGAAGCGCGCACAGTGCATTCGCTGGAGCATGACCTGGCGGGCTATATACAACGCTACGAAGCGGAAAACGGCAATTATCTGGGCGCGGATAGCGCCAAAGAACTATTTCCGCTTTACACCGCCGGGCCGAAAACGCGGCGTTGGTACGTTGAGGCGGTGCATTATTCGTCGGGCGCGTTGGTCAAGGAAATCTGGCAGCGCAAACTGGCGCAACCGCCCGCCACGCCGGACGAATATGTTTTATTCACCGCCGGCGGGCCCGGAGCGGGGAAGACCGCCGCGATTGAGAGCCAGCCTGCCTGCCACGAACTGGTCAAGAACGCTTACATCGTGCACGATACGATGCTCGCCGAATTTGAGCGGGGTGTCGCCAAACTCGCGGAAGTCATCGCCAGCGGGCGGCGCGTGGTGGTGATATACGTCTATCGTCCGGTGGAAAACGCGATGGTCGGCGTGATTGACCGCGCCAAGCGCACGGGCCGCATCGTCACGCTGGAAGATGTGGCGCGTAAGCATTACGAATCGCAAGAGACGCTCATCCAACTCGCCGAACATTATCAAACCTCTGCGCTCACGCGGTTTATCGTGATTGACAACAGCGGGCCGCTCGGCACGGCGCAGGAAATTCCGCTCGCCCAATTCAAAGACCAACGCATCAATGATTGGCAAACCATCAGCCGCCGCGCGATGGAGACGCTTGACCAAGA
>JAYVJN010000472.1:0-5501 GCA_043769325.1 Acidobacteriota bacterium | reverse complement strand
CCCGCCGGAAAGTCATTGGCAGAGACAGGACGGCGGCGGCGGTTCGCGCCTGTGTTAGCGCAACGCGGCTTCTTACTGTCTGCTGCCGGCTGCTGGCTGCCTGCTGCCGCGTTGCGGCCTTCTCTGACGGGAATGTTGTCACCTTGACCGATTTATGTCACTTTGCTACTACATTTGCTTCATGTATCCGATTGTTTATCAAGTATTTACATCATTTTCTTAACCTGGCACGCTTTTTGCAGTAGTTTTGTTGCCGGTCTCACTATACCGGTCTGCGCCATATTGGTCGCGGTAATGACAAATAAGTCACCGATAAGAGTCTGTTGTAGCGTGAAAACGGCAATGGGCACGCGCTAACCAGCCTAAGTTCCACTCTCTGTGGAATAAGGCAGTGGGAGTTCCCGAAGAGACGCGCCAGAAGATAATCTCTGCTGTGGCTGATCTTCCCTTGAGTGAGAAGTTCAGCCTTTCCTTTGTTCGTTTAGCTGAACTCTAAAAAAAATACACCGTCTGATGGAATTTGTTTGCTTGCCCCGTGTCATTCTCACCTCTTAAATGTATGAGGTTGGACTACATAAAGCTAAACATCCCAAGCCGGCAAGACATAATCAAGCCATTCATGTGGCTTGTCATTGTGCTTGGGGCGGTAGTCTGCCTGTCGGCGATTTACCGGCTTCCATTTGGCACGCTCGGCCTGGACTTTCTCATACTTTCGGTAGCGACTATTCTCTTTGGCTCGCGCATAGTGGTACAGATTCCCCGCGTAAAAGGGCAAATCTCGGTTTCCGACACCTTTATTTTCCTTTGTTTGTTTCTTTTTGGCGGTGAAGCGGCGGTATTTTTGGGAGCTGCGGATGCTTTGTGCACTTCGGTGCGCATCAGTAAGGCCAAGCAGAATATCTGTTTTAACACTGCGTCAGTTGCCATCTCCACTTTTCTTTGCGCTTCCGTCGTGCAGTTCTGTTTCGGCCCGGTCAATAAGCTCTTTAAGGGCGTCATTAACCGCAATGTGATTATTGCCATTTGCCTGATTGCGTTAGTGCAATATCTGGCTAATTCGTGGCTGATTGCAACGGCGGTGGCTCTCAAATCCGACCAGCCGATAGTGGAGATGTGGCGGAAAAACTTTCTTTGGGCTTCGATTACCTATTTTGGCGGGGCGGCGGCGGCGGCTTTCATCGTTAAGTTCATCGTCATCTTTGGCTTGTACGCTTTTCTTGCCGTCGTCCCCATCATCGCCATCATCTATTTTACTTACTCAACCTATCTCAAAAACGTGGAAGCCGCCTCGTTACAAGCGGAATTGGCGGAGAAATATGTTGAGAAACTATCGCAACACATCGCCGAACAAGAACGTATCAGCCGCGCCTTAAAAGAGAGCGAGGAACATTTTCGTAACGCTTTCGACCACGCGGCGGGGATGGCTCTTGTCACCACTGACGGCCACTGGCTGCAAGTGAATGAATCGCTCTGCGAAATGCTCGGTTATACCGAACCGGAAATGCTGGCCGGCAGTTTTCGCGCGCTAACGCACCCTGATGATTTGGGGTTGGCGTTGGTTAACGTGCACCAGCTTCTGGCCGGCGAAGTGGCTTCGTTCCAGATTGAAAAAAGGTACTTGCATAAACTGGGCCATTCGGTTTGGGTTTTATTGAGCGCATCGCTCATCCGCGACGAAAGCAATCAACCCAGACATCTTATTTTTCAGATTCAAAACGTCTCCGACCGCAAACAAGCGGAAGACCATATCCGCCATGTGGCTTTTCACGACGCGCTGACAGGCTTGCCCAACCGTATGCTTTTAGCCGACCGTTTAAGCCTGGCGATTGAGCGGGCGGAAAGAACGCCGGAGTACAAATACTCCGCGCTGTTTATTGACCTGGATCGTTTCAAGATAGTCAACGACAGCTTGGGGCATGACATGGGCGATAAACTTTTGGTTGACCTGGCGCAACGTCTGGCGTCTTGTGTCCGGCCCGTGGACACGGTGGCGCGTTTGGGCGGCGACGAGTTTGCGGTGTTGTTGAGCGGTATCAGCAGCCCGAACGACGCCACCGATGTCGCGGCGCGTATTCAGGCGTCGTTGATGCAGCCTTTTGACCTTGACGGCCAGCCCTTTGTGACAACTGCCAGCATCGGCATCGCTCACTCTGCGAGCATTTATGAACGCCCGGAGGACATCTTGCGTGATGCGGACACCGCGATGTACCGCGCCAAGGCCAACGGAAAAGCCCGTTACGAGGTTTTCGATATGGCGATGCACACCCGCGCCATTGAAGCCTTAAAACTTGAAAATGAGTTGCGGCAAGCGATAGAGAAAGGCGAAATCGTGCCGCACTATCAGCCCTTAATCGAACTGGCGACAGGCAGAATTGTAGGCTTTGAAGCGTTGGCGCGTTGGCAACATCCGGTGCGCGGGGCCATGATGCCGGCGGATTTTATCCCTTTGGCCGAAGAAACCGGTCTCATTGCCCAACTTGACGTGGCGGTTTTACGGCAAGCCTGTCATCAGATGGGCGTGTGGCAAAGTAAATTTCACCACCAACCGGCGCTGACCTTGAGCGTCAATCTTTCCAGCCGGCAATTCAGGAAAATTAACCTGCTTGAGGAAATACAAGCCATCATTAACGAAAGCGGGATTGCGCCGCACTCTCTGCGGCTGGAAATTACCGAAAGCGTAACGATGGACAATGCGCCGCAAACCAGCGAAATACTCCGGCAGCTTAAAACGCTGGGCCTCAAACTTTCAATTGACGATTTCGGCACGGGTTATTCCAGCCTCAGCTATCTGCACCGTTTTCCCTTTGACTTGCTCAAAATTGACCGCTCTTTTATCAACCGGATGACTACCGACAGCGATAGCCGGGCCATTGTCAAAACGATTATCACATTGGCCCTGGAGTTGGGCAAAGAAGTAGTCGCAGAAGGCGTGGAAACCGAAGCGCACCGCCACAAGCTGGCCGAATTGGGTTGCCATTACGCGCAGGGTTATCTCTTTGCCAAACCGCTTCAGGCCGAAGCTGTCGAAGACTTACTGGGCCAAGACTTGTTACTGCCACGCGGCGTGTCGCCAAGCCACGTTTACCCGCTCATAGAGGGCGAGCAAGATAAAGTCAAAACGGTTGTTCACGCCTATTCAATGTGACCGGCCAGGCCCTCAGGCGTAACGCCGAACAATCCGCTTACACCCACCGGCTAAGTTCGTTCATATTGACACGGTTATTCACAAAATGACCGATTGGCAATCACCACGAATGCGCCACGCTTTGCGCTATCTCATTGGCTTATAACGGTTTGCTACATAGTTATAGCGTGGCACGCGATTTGCATATTAGGATAATGCCCCAAGCACCCATCACCTCTAACTCTGTTCTTTTTCAATTTGCTTGAAACCTTCGTCACCGATAAGAGTCTGTTGTAGCGTGAAAACGGCAACGGGCACGCGCTTACCAGCCTAAGTTCCACTCTTTGTGGAATAGGGCAGTGGGAGTTCCCGAAGAGACGCACCAGGATTGTAATCTGTTGTGGCCGACTCTTCTCTTAGCTTTAACGAGAAGGCGGCCATTTTCCTTTGAATGTTGGCGGCTGGCGGCGCAGGCCCCAAGCAATCTGTGAGCAAAAAACTAATCATTAAAGTAGGTAATTATGAACATTTGTAAACTCAACAAGCTTGGCGCGTATATGGCACTGCTGGGGCTAACCATTCAGATGTGCGCTTTCAGCGTGACGGCGCAGGGACAATTGCTGCGCAAGTCCGAAGTGGAGCAACTGCCGGCTAATGAAACTGTGGCCGAAGCGCAAAGTAAAATTGCGCCTGATTTGGCCGAACAGACCGATAAACTGGCGCGTGGCGCGCGCAGCGATGAATGGCAGAAAGTCATCATTCAACTGAAATCCGACACACCGCTCAACGAGATGTACGGCAATACGATGAGCGTCAACGAACAAAAACAGATGTTTGCCGCCGAAGCGCGTAAGAATATCGCCAAAGCCGGCATTCTGTTGACAGACTTGCGGATAGTGGGCGGCGTTATCAAAAAATCTTACAATAACCTGGGCCTTGTTAGCGCCGAATTACCACTGTCCAAGATTCGGGAGTTGCTAGAAAAGGATGAGGTCGCCTACATTTCGCCGGAACGGGATGTTCAGTCGTTTCAACACATCGGCTCTACCACAGGCTGGTATAATCCCGGCATCAGCGACGGCGGCGACACCGACCCGAACACTTGGTTAGCCGGCGGCGTCGGACATATTGCCGTCATTGACAGCGGAATAGATGACCAGCATTACCTTTTGAACTGGAGATACGGCGCGACACTTACAAAAGTTAAATACAGCAAAGATTTCACCGGACAAAACATCACGGGCGACCCTTACGGACACGGTTCGCACGTTGCTTCGATGTTTGCCGGCGACCCTTCACTCAATAATTCTGCTTATCAAGGCGTTGCGCCGGCGTCCAATCTTATCAATCTGCGCGTTTTGAACAGCACCGGACTGGGCACCACAAGTAACCTGATTGCCGCGCTGGATTGGACGGTTGCCAATAAAACCGCGTGGAACATTCGCGTTGTCAATATGAGTTTGGGAACCGCCGCTAAAGACAGTTACAAAAACGACCCGCTTTGCCTGGCGGCGCGGCGGGTGGTCAACGCCGGAATTGTCGTTGTCGCTTCCGCCGGAAACTTTGGTAGAGATTTGTTGGGCAACAAACTCTACGGGACTATCGGTTCGCCCGGTATTGAGCCTTCGGTTATCACCGTCGGCGCGGCGAACACGATGGGAACTGACGTTCGCGGCGACGATGCGGTGGCAACTTACAGTTCACGCGGGCCCACGCGCGGCTATGTGACACTTAGCAACGGCGCGCGAAAATATGACAATTTGATTAAACCCGATTTGGTTGCGCCGGGCAACAAACTAATCGGCGCGCGCGGTTACTACAATGGAACCGAAAATTTTCTGGCGCGAACCTTTACGAGTTTGAGAACCGGTAGCGCGACCTCAAACAACGAAAAGGTGATGTATCTTTCGGGAACTTCCATGGCCGCTCCGATTGTTTCGGGCGCGGCGAGTTTGCTGATTAACACAAATCCGAATCTGACGCCGAATCTGGTAAAAGCCATTTTGATGTATTCGGCGCAGCCGCTTCCGGGTTATTCGACCATTGAACAAGGCGCGGGCGAACTCAACATTGACGGCGCGGTGCGGATTGCCCGTCTGGTGAAAACCACGCTTCCCACGGCCAACGGTTCGGCTTTGCTTAAAACGGCACTTCCGGCTTCGCAATCAAGTAACTTTTGGGGAACCGCCGTCTATTGGAGTAAAGGTATCGTTACCAATCACGGCTTTATCTACGGCAACGACCTGATGAACAAATGGCAAGGAATGTATGCCAACGGCGTTCTGCTTTCCGATTCGACTCCGTTTTCGGGGAGCAGCATCACAAAATCAACCACTCTGACTTCAGGAACTTTGAGTCTCTATCAAGGCGTGATTAA
>JAYVJN010000471.1:0-4675 GCA_043769325.1 Acidobacteriota bacterium | reverse complement strand
CGTCCAATAATCCAGACCGGCCTGGTCGGGGTCGCGCCCCAAGAAATCTAAATACTGTTGTTGGGCGAAAAAGCGGGCGTCGTCAATGACGTTGGCTTGCGTTTCATCGCCGTCGAGAATGCCGTCGGAATCGTTGTCAATGCCCAGACGGACGCCTGTGCCCGGCACAACGCCGATAAAGGTCAGTTCCCGGCCCGCCGCGATGCCGTTGAGCAATTGCGTCAGCGTGACGTTGGCTTCGCCCTGGCGGTCGGGCTGAAACTGGTTGTTGCCGAGGTAGCGAAAACCGCGCGGGCGGGTTTGGTCAAAGCCCTTAACGATGACATCACAATTGCCGCCCGTCGCTTGTAAGGTAAGCAAAGACACGCGGTTAAGCGTGGTTTGGTCGTTGCGGTTGTTGGCGTTGACCGTCACTTGCAACCCGACGGCGGGGGCCGTGCCGCTATCGAAAGCTTGCACGAAGGCTTCTATATCGCGCCGTTGGTCGTCGGTCAGCGTGAAAACCGCCGCCCGCAGAAAGTCGAACAAAGTGTCGTCCGAACCGTCGTGCAAGAAGCCGAAGCCGGTGATTACTTCGCCCGTCGTCGCGCTGTTGAGGCCGTTTTTCTGGTACATCCCGCGTAGTTGCGGCACTTTGAAGGCTTGCGTTTCTTGTAAGGCGGCGGCGGGAATAATCAGGTTATTACTGCCGTTGCCCGGCGGGGCCGTGTGGCACTGAGCGCAAGTGAGCGCGCCCTGGTCGCTGTTGACGGTGCGGTAAACCTGGTCGCCGCGTGTTGGATTGGGGCCGGTAGCTGGATTGGGCAAACTGCGGTCAGCATTCTGATTCGGGTTCGACGGATAGGTGAGCGAACGGACAAACGCCGTGAACTGCGTCATTTCCTGGCCGTTCAGTTGGCGCGGGCCGCCGAGCAAGCCCGTAAAAGCCGGATTAAATTGGTTTAGTTGCGTTCTGTCGCCGCGCCAGTGCAAGGGTTCCGTGCCGATGATGCCGCGCAGCGATTGCGTCGTCATGGGGCCTTTCATGGGGTGGAAAGTGAACCCGCCGAGGCCGCTTTGGATAGTCACCAGCGCGCCTTGCGGGTCGCCCAAATCCCAACCCAAGCCGTCGCGGTGGCCGCTATCGTGGCACGAAGCGCAGGAAACATCGCCGTGCGCCGAAAACGCGCCGTCATATAAAAATCGCCGTCCCGCCCGCACGTCTGCCGGTTCGGGGTTGAAGCCCAAAGCCACGCGGCGCAACTCCAGGCGCGTCGCGGTGTCCACGACGCTGATGGTTCCTTCGTGTCGGTTCAAAACGTAAAGCCGCTGACGCGGTTCATCCAACGCCAGGCCCGTCGGCCCTTGTCCGACGCTGATTCGTGTCTCGACATTGCCGGCGGCATTAACGACGCCGACCTTCGCGGAACCCGTCGCCGCGACGTAAACCGTTCCGTTAGCAGATACTTTCACATCTGCCGGAAGCCCCAGACTAAGTGCGCGTTCGCTGTCCGAACCCGGGCCGGCGTAGTTTACATGAGCGTTCAAATCAAAGTTGGTGACGCCCGACAAATTGCTCAAATTGATGGCGGCGAGGCGCGTGCGCGTGAAGCGGCCCTTTAGGTTCGGTTCAAAACGAATGTGGCTTTGCGCGTCGGTATTGGCGACAATAATTCGGTTTTGCGCAGCGTCAAAGGCCGCGTTGCCAATCGCCGTGCCAATGTGTTTGACCTCTTGCGCTGACGCCAAAGCCGTATTCAGGACAACCATATCAACATCGGCTAAACGATAGGGAACAGATGAATTCCAACTCACCGTGCCGCGTTCGTCGGCCCAATTGCTACCGTTCCATTTGACGATAAGACCGGTCACTGGCGCGGCGGGCAAGCCGGGCGACAGCGCCGGACTCGGCGCGGGCAAACCGCCGTTCGCGCTCACGGTTTGCTGCTTGACGATAGTGGTTTCATTGCCCGATTCAAAGACGGAGACGAAAACCCGCGTGCCGTCGGCGTTACGGGCCAGGGCGCGGGGCTGTTTGCCGCGAATCACGATGGATTGCGGCGCAGCGTTGGCGTTATTCGGGTCGTAAACTTTGACTTGACTGATGCCCGACACGCAGACGTAGGCGCGTTCGGGTGCGCCGGCAAAGACCGCGTCCGTCGGCTCATCGCCCACATCAAAAGTGCGCACCACGCGCATTTTGGTTAAATCCACCACGCTCACCGAATCAGACAGCCAATTTACCACCCACGCCTCGCGGTCATTGCGGGCCACCACGCTGACGGGTTCTAAGCCCACCGGAATTTCTGCTAACAAAGTTGTCGTCGCGCCGCTTAAATGATAGACCAATAACTGGTTATTCGGCGTATTAAGAGCCAAAAGGCGCGTCCCATCAGGTGTCAACGCCAGAGGATGCACCTGCGGCCCTTCAAAGTTTTTATAGCCTTGCGCCAGGGCGGGCAGAGAGAAAGCCGCCAAAAGCACTAAAGCCAACCATAAATGCGACAGCGAAAGACGCTTGATAAAACTCATCGGTAAAATCTCCAGATTGACGGCAATGAACAAAGAAAGGCAGAGCAACCTTCACAAATTACAACCCCTAGACCTGAACGTCAAAGCACTGGGCGAATAAAATGGAAAAGGGAGCAAAGGCTTCTCTCTCCTCCCTACTCTGCTGCAATTGTCTTGAGTGCTTTATTTATGGCAGTGTAGTTTTTTGCTGAGGCGGTTACAGTAGCCAACTGTTGGTTGGGAATGGCGTGACACTTGCCGTATCGCGGCGTATCATAAGCGGCTATGGCGAAGATTGTCTTGAAAGATTCTTACGGGCGGGCGATACGCGATTTGCGGGTGTCGCTGACCGACCGTTGCAATTTTCGCTGTTTCTACTGCCTGCCGCACGGCGAACCGCCCATCGCGCCCAAGTCGCAAATGCTCACCTTTGAGGAAATTGAGAAGTTGTGCGGGGTTTTCGTCGAACTGGGTATTGAAAAGATTCGTCTCACCGGCGGCGAACCGATGATGCGGCGCGGTTTGGAAACGATGGTGGAAAAACTCGCCCTTTTGAAACCGCGCCTGCACGACCTGGCTTTGACCACCAACGGCTATTTTCTGCCGGGCCGCGCCGCCGGGTTAAAGGCCGCCGGACTTGACCGCGTGACGATTAGCTTGGACAGCCTCAAACCGGATAACTTTAAGAATATCACGCAGGTTGACGTGCTTGACCGCGTCTTAGAAGCCATCACCGAAGCTAAAGCAGCGGGCCTCACGCCGGTAAAAATCAACGCCGTCGTGGTGCGCGGGTGGAACGAGGAAGAAGTCGCGGATTTCGCCGCGTTTGCGCGTGAACATGACGTGGCGATGCGGTTTATCGAATTTATGCCGCTTGATTCCGGTTACGAATGGCGGCGCGAGATGGTTGTCCCCGGCGCGGAAATCCGTGAACGCATCAACGAACGCTTTCTATTGGTCAAGAAGAACATAGAACGCGGTTCGGAAACCAGCGCGCGCTACCGTTTCGCCGACGGCGCGCCGGGCGAAATCGGCATTATCGCGCCCGTCACCGAACCCTTCTGCGGGGCCTGTTCGCGCATCCGTCTCACCGCCGACGGGCAAATTCGCACCTGTCTCTTTTCCACCGTCGAACACTCTCTGCGCGACGTTCTCCGCAGCGGCGCGTCACACGCGGAACTCATCAGCTACATTCAAGGCGTCGTCAACCAAAAAGAGCCGCGCCACTATATCAACGACGCGGAGTTCGTCCAACCCGCCCGCACCATGAGCTTTATCGGCGGTTAGCCTGCCATTTACCCTAAATTTGAAACCGCTAATGCTCTGCCGGCGAAGTGTATTTGTGTTGTCATGCAAATAGACTTTTTCAATCCGCGCAGCATTGAATTTCGCATCAATGAGGCCAAAGCCAAACTAACCAAACACCAGGCAGACACCTCAACCATGCTGGGCCTGGCTTTCGACTGCGGCTTCAACTCTAAAGCGACCTTCAACCGCGCCTTCAAGAAATTCACCGGCGTTTCCCCGAAAGAATTTCAGGAGAAGCAAACGCCAAAGATTGCTTGAAAATGAAAAAGCAAAATCTGCCAACTAAAATCTGTCCGGTGTGCCAGCGTAGTTTTGCGTGGCGCAAGAAATGGGAGAAAGTCTGGGGTGAAGTAAAGTATTGCAGCGACAAATGCCGCCTGAACAAAAAATGAGAAGCGCCACAATAGTTTTTCCGCACCAATTGTTTGAGAACAATCCCGCTCTTTTGCCTGAGAGCGAAGTTTATCTGGTCGAAGAATTTCTGTTTTTTCGCCAATACAACTTTCATCAACAAAAACTGAAATTCCATCGGGCTTCGATGAAGTTTTACCATTCTTTTTTGGCCGAACGGGGCTTCAAAGTCCATTACATTGAGGCTCAAGACGAGCTTTCCGATGTTCGCGTTCTGCTGCCACGCTTGCAACAGCAGGGCCTCAACGAAGTTCACTATTGCGAGGTCACGGATAATTGGCTGGAAAAACGCCTCCGAAACTCTGCCGGAAACATCAAACTAAAAGTATTCGCCACGCCTTCATTCATCAATGCAAAAGCGGACTTGGAGACTTATTTCACGGGCCGCAAGCGGTTTTCGCAGACCGCTTTCTACATTCAGCAACGTAAAACGCGGTGTATTCTTTTAGACGAAGATTGGCAACCT
>JAYVJN010000470.1:0-8905 GCA_043769325.1 Acidobacteriota bacterium | reverse complement strand
GCGAATCAAGCCGAAGTCGCGCCGGCGGCGGAGATTCCTTGCTTCCCCGGCGCGTATTACCGCAAGGCCGTCAGCAGCTTCGACGCCTGGACGGGCCTCGCCGGTTTTGTCAAACTCGGCCAGCCGCAAGTGGACGAAACGCGCCTGGACGAAACGACCAAACAGCCGCTGGATAATTTCTCGGTTTACTTGGGCGGCAGCGCGAACGGCAAGCAAGAGGTTGACGCGGGCCTGACGTGGGAGTTTACGGTTGACGAAAAAGGCCAAAAGAGCGTGCGGCGTAACGCCTTTCGCCCATTCTGGCGCGTCACCGGCGGCGGGCTTTCCACCTGGAACAGTGCGCCGGCGCAGAAAGAATTTTACTGGTATCCCGGCGACACCGTGCAAATGGCGATAATCGTGGCCGGCCCCGGCAAACTGCGCCTCGTCATCGCCGACGCCGCGCAGCCCGCCAAGCGCGTCTTTCAAACCGATTTCGACGCGCCCCTGTTTCTGCCCAACGTCCCGCGCCAGTTCAAGCGCGTCAACGCCATTGACCAGGTGCGCAACGAAGGCAAACCCATCCAACCCACAGCCGCCAAAATCACGGGCGCACAGTGGTTGCAAACAATCCTCTTGCGCGGCGCGGGCGCGGACGCCAAACAACTGCCCATGAACGCCAAACGCTTTACCGATATGCGCTGCCCCGCCGCCGGCGTGCAAGTTAAAACGCTGGACGCCGAAAAGGGCGCGGAGATGATTGATATTTTCGGCTCTCCGCCGTCGCCTTAGATGTTGCCAGCGCGTAGGGTTCCGGCAATAATGGCGTCGGAGGAATTATGGGATTACCAAAATTAAAAGTTGAAACCTACTACACCATCGCCGAGTATCTGGATATAGAACGCGCCGCCGCTACCCGCAACGAATATATTGACGGCTATATCATTGAAATGTCGGGCGAAAGCGGCGAACACGCGGACATCAGCGTCAATTTGGTTCGTTTGGTAAGTACGCAGTTACTTGGCACATCTTGTCGCGTGCGTACCAAAGACACCAAAGTCCGCAGCGGCCCGCTGGCCTCGCCTCATTCGCGTAAGGGTTTGTTTTCTTATCCCGATTTAGTCGTGATTTGCGGCGAACCAGGCTATCTCGATGAACAACGGGACGTTATCGTCAATCCAACGGTTATTATCGAAGTTCTTTCTTCGACGACGGAAGAGTTTGACCGTTTGGGCAAGTTTGCGCGTTACCGTCTGTGGAATCCGACCTTGACCGATTACATCTTGGTTTGGCAAACCGCGCCCATCGTCGAACAGTTCACGCGCCAGGAAGACGGTAATTGGCGGCATCGGATGTATTACCGGCCCGACGACAATTTGCTGATTGAATCCATCAACTGCGCCATTCCTTTGGCCGAAATCTTTGACCGCGTTGAGTTTCCACACACCGGCGAGGAATATCTGCGCCTTGCGCCGCGTGATGATGAGGAAGAAGACCAAGATGAGGAAATGTAAACTTTTATGACGAATTATCGTTTGCGCCGGGTATTCTCTTTTCTCTTTTGCCTTTTGTTAGCCGCGCCCGGTTTGCCCCAAACAAAGCCGCGCTCCGATGCGGAAACCGTGTGGGTTGAAAAAACTCTGAAATCGCTCACGCTGCGCCAAAAGCTGGGGCAGATGATTATCGTCGCAGTCAACGGCGAATTTGCCCACGCGGACAGCGACAAGTATGCCGACATCCGCAAGCAAATCAATGAATTACAGGTTGGCGGCGTGATTGTCAGTTGGGGCGGGCCGCACGAGGTGGCGGCGTTGACCAATGAATTGCAGCGGGCCTCGAAGTTGCCCCTGTTTGTGGCGGCGGATTTTGAGCGCGGTTTGCGGATGCGCCTCCGCAACGGCACGCCTTTTACGACGGCGATGGGCGTGGGCGCGTCGGGCGACCCGCAAGCGGCCTATCGTCAAGGCAAAATCTTGGCCCAGGAAATGCGCTCCATCGGCGTCAACTGGCTTTACGGCCCTGTCGCGGACATCAACAACAACCCCGACAATCCGGTCATCAACATTCGCAGCTACGGCGCGAACCCGCAGCGCGTGGCCGAATTTGTGGCGGCGGCGGTGCGTGGCGTGCGCGAAGGCGGGGCGTTGGCGACGCTCAAGCATTTCCCCGGACACGGCGACACTGCCACCGATTCGCACCTCGGTTTGCCGGTGCAGATGTTTGACCGTAAACGCTTGGATGCGGTGGAGTTAGTGCCGTTTCGCGCGGGCCTGGCGGCGGGCGCAGATTCCGTGATGACGGCCCACATCGCCCTGCCCAACATCACCGGCGACAATCTGCCGGCGACGCTCAACCCCAAAATTTCCACCGATTTGCTGCGCCGCGAACTCGGTTTCGACGGCATCATCGTCACCGATTCGTTGGGCATGAAGGCCATTACCGACAACTATCCTAACGGTGGCGCGGCGGCGCAAGCCGTCAAAGCCGGCGCGGATGTGGCGTTGTTGCCGCCCGACCCGAAAGCGGCCCTCGACGCGCTGGAAAAGGCCGTCAAAGCGGGCGAAATCACCGAGGAACGCATCAACCAATCCGTGCGTCGCTTGCTCCGCGCCAAGTATCGCCTGGGCCTGGCAAACAACCGTTTCGTTGACCTCAACGCCGTCAACCGCCTCATCGAAAAGCCCGAAAACGTCCGCGAAGCCAACGCGACAGCCGAACGCTCAATTACGCTTTTACGCAATAAAGACAACCTCTTGCCGCTCGCCGCCGAACGCGCTAACCGCGCTCTTTTCATAGTCTTAGCCGCCGACGATGACGCCGAAGAAGGCCGCGCCCTGTCGCCCGAAATCCTGCGCCGCGCCCCACGCGCCCGCATCGCCAAGGCCGACCCACGCACCACGCCCGAAGAATACGCCAAAATCTTGATGGACGCGCAAAATGCCGAAACCATCATCATCGCGCCCTTCGTCAAACGCGCCGCGCTCAAAGGCACAGTCGCCCTGCCGGAAAATCAGGCCCGCTTTGTGTTGCAACTTTTGGCCTTAAAGAAACCCACCGGCATTGTGGCCTTTGGCAGCCCCTACCTGATTCGCCAATTCCCTGACGCGCCCGTTTATGCCGTCGCCTACGCCATTGAAGAAGTCGCCCAATACGCGGCGGCGCGGGCCATGTTTGGCGAAACACCGTTTGCAGGTAAATTCCCGGTCAGTATCCCGGGCCTGTTTGAAGTTGGCGCGGGAAGCAAATAGCGAAATGGCTCAAGATAAACGCAAAGTTCGGGTTGGAATTGATGTCGGCGGGACGTTTACGGATGTCGCGGTGGTTGACCATGAGACGCGGGAAGTCGTCGCGCAGCTAAAAGTGCCGACCACGCACGACGCGGCGGAAGGCGTAGCGCGGGGCATTATTGAGGCTATCGAACGCGCTCTGGCAGAGCTAAACATTGCGCCGGATGAGGTTATCTTTATCGCGCATTCCACCACACAAGCCACCAACGCCTTGCTCGAAGGCGACGTGGCCCGCGTGGGCATTATAGGCTTGGGGCGCGGCCTTGAGGGTTTGAAAGCGCGTCTGGACACCAAAATCCCGCCCATCGAACTCGCGCCGGGCCGTTGGTTCGCGCCTGAGCATCGTTTCTCTGGGTTCGCAGACATCTTGTCTGCAAACACGCCGGATGACGTGTCTGCGATAGCGAAAGATTCAGGTTTCAATGAAACAGATAGTTCGTCTGCGCGGAGCAGACAAGATGTCTGCGAACCCAGAGAGATAATCGCCGGACTTCGCGCTCAGGGCGTGGAGGTTATCGTTGTCTCGGAGGCGTTTGGCGTTGACCGGCAAGATAACGAGCGTTTTGTGGCGGCGTTGGCGCGGGAGCAAGGATTGTTTGCCACTGCGGGCCACGAGGTTTCCACGCTCTACGGCTTACGCGCCCGCACGCGCACGGCGGCCCTCAACGCCGCGATTTTGCCCAAGATGGTGCAGACCGCGACCATGACCGACGCTTGCGTCAAACAATCGGGCATCACCGCGCCGTTGATGATTATGCGTTCGGACGGCGGCGTGATGAGCGTTGAAGAAGTCCACCGGCGGCCCATTATGACGATGCTTTCCGGCCCGGCGGCGGGCATCGCGGGCGCGCTCATGCACGAGCGCGTATCCGACGGCATCTTTATCGAAGTCGGCGGCACAAGCGCGGACATCTCCGTCATCCGCGACGGCCAACCGCAAACCAAAGCGGCCCGCGTGGGCGGCCATCGCACGTTCCTAAACACTTTGGATGTCAGGACTTTGGCGATTGCCGGCGGCAGTATGGTGCGCGAAAAGGGCGGCAAAATCGTTGATGTCGGCCCGCGTTCCGCGCACATCGCGGGCTTGCCTTATTCGGCTTTTGCGCCAACAACAAAAAAACCAAGCCAGCCCAGCGACCTGGCAGGTTGGGAAGGGCGGCTTGCCCCCGCCGTCGCGGATGAAAACGTCTTCGCCGGAGCAAAGTTAGTCCATCTGCAACCGACGCCACGCGATGCAGACGATTACATTGCCGTCGAATGTGTTGACGGCACACGGTTTGCGCTGACGCCGACTTGCGCGGCCAACATCTTGGGCGTGATGCCCGAAGGCGCGTTTGCGCGGGGCAATGTGGCGGCGGCGCGGGCCGCGTTTGCGCCGTTGGCTCAGGCTTTGGGCGTCACGGTGGAAGAAGCGGCGCGGCAAATTCTCGACCTCAGTTGCCGCAAGGTCGCCAAACAGATTGAGCAGCTAATTGTTGAATATAAACTGGAAAGGGCGACGGTGGAATTGGTCGGCGGCGGCGGCGGCGCGGCTTCGTTAGTGCCTTTTACCGGAAAACTGGCGGGCCTGAAATGGCGTCTGGCGCGCAAGGCTGAGGTAATTTCTACGATTGGCGTGGCGTTGGCGATGGTGCGCGATGTCGTGGAACGAAACATCGTTGACCCGACGCCCGAAGACATCTTGCAAGTGCGCCAAGAGGCCGCCGAAGCCGTCTGTAAAATCGGGGCCTTGCCTGAAACCGTCGAAGTGCAGGTTGAGGTTGACACGCGCCGCAACCTCGTCCGCGCAACGGCTTTCGGCACGACGGAACTAAAACGCGGCGACGGCGCAAACTCCGTCTTGGACGCCGAAGGTTGCCGCCGGGCCGCCGCCAATTCGCTGCAAGCCGCGCCGGAACTGGTCACGCTGGCCGCGCAAACATCTGGCTTATATGCGTTTACATCGGAGCGCACAGAAAAGGCTTTATTCGGATTGTCCAGCAAAAAACGCCGGGCCGTGCGCGTGACGGACACCACCGGCGTCGTGCGTTTGCAGCGCGGCCACGCCGAAGTCCAGGCCGCAACAGTGGCCGATGCCGCCCGCGAATTGGAGCGCGTCATCAATTCCCTGACCGATTTCGGCGACGCCGGACGTGCCTTGCCGGACATACATTTATTAGTCGGAGGGCGCATCGTCAACCTTTCCGGCCTGGCAGATGCGGAGCAAGCCATCGCTTTGGCGCAGACGGAAATCGAAAACCTGCCGCCGGACGAACTTTTAGCGTTTATTGCTGCGCCAAAGAATGTTTGATAAGCAGATAAGAGAAAGTATTCCGGTGTTTAGAGTTACGCTTTGAGGCGTGCCGGGCTGCGTAAAACTCACGCCTCAAGGCGTAACTCTAACCATATGCGGACTGAAATCAACACAGACATTGCCATCATTGGCGGCGGCGTAGGCGGTTGCGCTGCGGCGTTGGCGGCGGCGCGGATGGGTGCGCGTGTCCTGTTGACCGAAGAAAGCGACTGGATTGGCGGGCAGTTCACCACACAAGCCACGCCACCGGATGAACACGGCTGGATTGAAAGTTTCGGTTGCACAAGGAGTTATCGCCGTCTGCGAAAGGAAGTGCGGCAACACTACAAGACCGTCTATCCGCTTACGCCCGAAGCCCAAGCCGCGCCTTATTTGAATCCGGGCGACGGTTGGGTCTCGCCTCTGTGCGCCGAACCGCTTGTCTGGCTGACGATTCTGGAAGCCTCTCTGACCAAATTTGCGGGGCAGGGGAATTTAACGATTCTGACGCAACACCGGCCCCTCGCGGCTGAAACCAAAGGCGACGAGGTTCGCGCCGTGACGCTGGAAAACCTGAAAGACGGCGGCGCAGTGACGGTGACGGCGCGTTATTTCCTTGACGCCACAGAACTTGGCGATTTGTTGCCATTGGCCGGCGCAGAGTTTGTCACGGGTTCCGAAGCCCAAAGTGACACGGGCGAACCAAGCGCAAAGGCCGCCGCGCAGCCGTATAATTTGCAAGCCTTTTCCGTCTGTTTCGCGCTGGGTTACGACGAAACGCGGGATTTTACGATTGAAAAGCCGGCAAATTATGAATTTTGGCGCGATTTTGTGCCGGATTTGACGCCGCCTTGGAGCGGCAAATTGTTGAGCCTGAATGGTTTGAGTCCGCGCACAAGGGAGCGCGTAGATTACAAATTCGCGCCGCACGATGAGCCAAACCAAGCCTTTGCGGGCTTGTGGACGTATCGGCGCATTCTGCATCGGGAAAATTTCGTCGCCGGCGCGTATCCCAGCGATATTACTTTGGTCAATTATCCGCAGATTGATTACCTTTTGGGCGATTTGGTCAACGCGGATTACGCGGAAAGAGAAAGATTAGTAATTCACGCCAAACAACAAAGTCTCTCTTTTCTCTACTATTTACAGACTGAGCAAGGCTGGCGCGGGTTGCATCTGCGGCCTGATATTTTGGGAACGACGGACGGCCTGGCGAAGATGCCTTACATCCGCGAAGCGCGCCGCATCCGCGCCGAATTTACGGTCAAAGAGCAGCATATTTCTGCCGCTTGTCGGCCTGGCGCGAAGTTCGCCGAAAATTTTTCCGATAGCGTGGGCATCGGGTTTTACCGCATAGATTTGCATCCGACTTGCGGCGGCGATAATTATTTGGATGTTGAGGCGTTGCCGTTTCAGATACCGCTTGGCGCGTTGTTGCCGCAGCGCGTGGAAAACCTTTTGGCGGCGGCTAAAAATATCGGCGTGACGCATATCACCAATGGCTGCTATCGTTTACATCCGGTAGAGTGGAACATAGGCGAAGCGGCAGGAGTATTGGCGGCCTTTTGCCTGGCGCGAAACGCGAAGCCCCGCGCTGTGCGAACTGACGCCAAACTATTGGCCGATTTTCAACGCGAACTGATTCGCCAAGGCTTTGAACTGGACTGGCCCGACGATTTAGTTTTGCGCGAAGGAGACCCGCACCGTCATGCGCGTTGAGTTCAAAGTTCAAAGTTCAAAGTTCAAAGTTCAAGGTTCAAGGTTCAAGGTTCAAGGTGTTGAACTTGATGTTTACGAATTGGCGGCGCGGTGGGGCGTGGCGATTGAATACGGGCGGTGGCCTTTGGTGACGGTTGGCGAATATGACGCACGGGCCGCGAAGATTACCGTAAATGAAGCCGCGCTTGAAGTTGCGCCGGACAAAGAATTGGCGGCGCGGGCGATTATTGCCCACGAATTAGGCCACGTTGCGGCGCGGCGGTTTGGCGTCGTGTGCAAAAATCAAGAAGTTTGGGCGCACGATTTCGCCGCGCAAATTTTGGACGACGCGCGTTTATTAACCGGCTTGGAAACACTCTGGCGCGAAACAAATGACGGAAATTTTTCTCGGTATTGACGGCGGACAAAGCCACACCGAAGCGTTTATCGCCGATGCGCGGGGCCGCATTCTGGGGCGCGGGCGCGGCGGGCCTTCCAATCATGCCGAGCAACCCGGCGGGCGCGAACGGCTGGCAAAAGCGGTTAGTGAAAGCGTCGGCGCGGCTCTGTCGGTAGCGCAAATGCCTTGTTTAGAGAAGGTTATATTTTCTGCCGCGTATTGCGCCATGACTGGCGGTGCGGATTTCAAAGAGGAAATTATCGGCGGTTCAATCCGCGCCGAAAAGCTAATCGTCGCCCACGACGCGCCGGCGGCCCTGGCCGGCGGTCTGGGCGGCAAACCCGGCATCGTCATCATCGCCGGCACGGGTTCGGTGGCCTACGGCGAAAACGAACGCGGGGAAACCGCGCAAATCGGCGGTTGGGGGCACCTGTTGGGCGATGAAGGCAGCGGCTACTGGATGGCTCTGCAAGCGATAAAACGCGCTATTTACTGGGAAGATTATGGTTTCCGAAAACGGCGGGCGGAACCTGTCGTTAAGCCGAATAACTTGGAGAATCTGGCTCTTAATTATTTTAACCGGAGTAGTTTACGCGCATTGGCCTTAGCGGTTTACGGCGAAGAAATCTCACGCGATGAACTGGCCGGATTTGCCCGCGCCGTCCATCAGGCGGCAATGGAAGGCGAAAGCGGGGCGCAGAAAATCATCCGCGAAGGGGCCGGCGCGCTCTTTACGCTGGCTTTGATGGCGGCGCGGCGGTTGCGAATGCCCGCGCCGCAGATGGTCGGCGCGGGCGGCGTTTTTCGCGGTGCGCTGACGCAATCAGAGTTTGCCAATTTGCGCGTTCGTTTGTGGCCGCAAGCGCAATTCGCCGCGCCGCTTTTACCGCCGACGGCGGGGGCTTTGCTGTTGGCTTACAGGGCGCAAGGCCGCGAAATTGATGACAAAGTTTTAGCTAATCTCAAAGCAGGGAGCGCACAGGCGCAATGAAAATCGAGGAAATACTCCAACACTGGCGTGGCGGCTTGATAGTTTCTTGCCAGGCCGCCAGCGGGACGCCCTTAGCGCGACCAGATATAATTGCGGCAATGGCCCAAGTAGCAGAATTAAACGGCGCTGTGGGTATTCGCCTGGATGGGCCGGATAATATCAAAGCGGCTTGTCAGGCCGTAAAATTACCTGTTTTAGGCATTGAAAAGCGGGCCTTTTCCGACTCGGAAGTTTATATTACGCCGACGTTTGAATGCGCCGCGCGAGTGGCGGCGAGT
>JAYVJN010000469.1:0-7954 GCA_043769325.1 Acidobacteriota bacterium | reverse complement strand
CCCGTGATAAACCCCAATTGCGTGTCCAGCAATAAAGCGACCAGCAACGCGCCGGAGGCAAACGGAATCGCCAGGCTCCACAATTCGTAACCATCTGACCAAGCCCGCCAGACGTAAAGGTTGAGGCTTTCCGCCAGCAAAAAACCGACGCGCATCAAAGCTATTTGCACCACAATCGAAAGCCCGACCAACGTAAAGGCGCGTTTGCCTGAAAGCGGCAGCGTGACGGAAGCCGCGCGGCGGCGGACGTATTGCCAGGCTATCCAATACAAACCGCCGACGATAAACAGCAACCCAAAAATGTGGCTCACGATGCGGCGGCTTTTGGTTTGGGTTTGCAGGGCTTTGAGTTGGCCCAATGCGCGCGCCGTTACCGTGTCGCCTTCGCGGGCGATAACCTGATTGCGTTTGAGCGCAATTAACGCTGGTTCGGCTTGCGCGGCAGCGGTTTCACGAGCCTGCGCGGTGATTTCCGCGCTGTAACGCACGTTGGATTGAATCAACGCGCTCATCGTATCGGTCAACGCCTTTTGTTGCGGAGCAGACCAATCGGACATTTGCGTAACCTTTTCGCGCAGTTTTTCCGCCACCTTTGTGCGCGGCAACAAGCGTGTCTGCGGCATTGCCAACAGGGTCGTCGAACGCGCATTGCGGGCATCAACCAAAGTGATTTCTGAACCTAAAAATTGCGCCTCGTCGTCGTCATAGATTTGCCGTTCGGCAATGTCGCCCATCAGATGCTGGGCGCGCTCCAGAGCTTCCGGCGCGAAACCGTGCGCGGCAATCGCGTTGACTAACGCCGGGCTGCCGCCCGCCGCTTGCCACTCCAATTTTTTACCTTCGGCTTTCTGTTTTTGCAGGCTTAACCAAGCCTCGCGGAAAGTTTTAACAGCGGTTTCGGCGAGGCCGGAATCGTATTGAAAAACCGGCGGCTGGGCGAGACGGGCCGCTTGCTGGCGGCGTTCGGTTTCGCTTGGGTCGGTAACGACAATATCCGCCGGCGCAGCGATAGTGCGGCGCACAACGTCACCTTCGTTGTAAAGTTCGGTCAGCGCGGGCTGTGTCGGACGCGCCAGCAAGAGCGTTGAGACGGCGATAAGCGCACAGAAACCAACCACTTCGCGGGTTGCCGGCGACAACCGCGAGAAGGGAAGCGTCACCTGCGCCAAAGCCGTCTTAAAGGCTCTTTCCAATGGGGAAGTCAGGTTGGCGCGTCGTTGATTCATAGACTCAATAGCTTGGTCAAAGTGTTTCGCTAACTGGCGGCTTCAGCAAATTCCTCTTGCCAATGACCGTGCGGCGCAGCCAAATCGCGGGCCAACAAAGCCCCCACCCGCTCCAACAAAGGGCGCAGACTGGCGCGGTCAAGCGCAGAAACGGCGAGAACTTCTCGCGCATCGTCTTGCGCGGCAACGCGAAGTAAGGCCGTAAGCTCTTCCGGCGCAACCAAATCCGCTTTGTTAAAGACTAACAGGCGTGGAATTTGCGAAAATTCTAACTCTTGCAAAATGCGTTCGACGGCTTCAATTTGCTGCGGCCAATGCGGGTTGGCGGCGTCCACTAAATGCAATAATAAATCGCTGCCGTTGATTTCTTCGAGCGTGGAGCGAAAGGCGGCCAGCAAGCCCGGCGGCAAATCGCGGATAAAACCGACAGTATCGTTGATGATGATTTCTTGTTCACGCGGAAGGCGTAAACGGCGCGAAGTCGGGTCGAGTGTGGCAAACATACGCTGTTCAGCGTGCACTGCGCTCTGCGTCAAAGCGTTGAGCAACGTGGATTTACCGGCATTGGTGTAACCCACTAACGAGACCACCGGAAACTCGCGTCGCGCCCTTTCTTTGCGGCGTTCCTGGCGTCTGAGTCCAAGTTCGTCAATCTGTTTTTCCAGACGGCTGATGCGGTCGCGGACGCGGCGGCGATCCGTTTCCAGTTTGGTTTCGCCGGGGCCGCGCCCGCCGATACCACCCGCCAGACGGGAAAAGGCTGAATCTTGTCCCCTGATTAGGCGCGGCAACAAGTATTTTAATTGCGCCAGTTCCACTTGGATTTTGCCTTCGTGAGTGCTGGCGCGTTGGGCGAAGATGTCGAGGATAAGTTGCGCGCGGTCAATAACTTTCAAGTCTGTCGCAGCGGCGATGGAGCGCACTTGCGAAGGTTGCAATTCGCAATCGAAAACGATTAAATCGGCTCCCGATTGCATGGCTTGAATCAGCAATTCCTTCAATTTGCCTTGCCCCAGAACGGTGCGCGGGTCAATCTTGGAGCGGCGTTGGATGGCGGCATCCAGAACCGTCACATCGGCTGATAAAGCTAACTCACGCAATTCTTCCATAGATTCTTCGGCTTCCAGCAAAGAACCCGTAGTCACGCCGACGAGAATCGTGCGCTCGCGTCCATCGGATTTACGCGCCGTCTTGCGATGGCGCGTCATTTCCTCTTCTAAGGCACCGATAAGTTCAAGAAAATCAACGTCTAACTGCGCCGGATGAACGGGTTCAAGAAAGATGAAAGGCGAATCGCCGCTGCCCTTTTCCGTATTTTCCGAAGTCGGCAGCAAATGCGCGATGTGCGCTACTTCCGGCAATCCGGTCTTGGGTTCAACGGTAATCGCGGCTATCAAATCAAGCCGCAACAAGGCCAAGTCGGTTAGGTCGTCTTGCGTCAAAGTCTCGCCACGCAAGTGTGTATGTACGCAACGCAACCCGCGAAACCTGTCTTCCGCCGTGCGGACGCGCTTGAAATCCGGCAAGTTAATGCGGTGCGCGTCGCCGACGGTGACGTATTCAACGTAACCTTTGCGGTCAACCAGCACGCCGATTTGCCGCCGTGTTTCGTGCGAGAGTTCTGCCAATTGCCGCGCAAATTCCGCTGTCACAATCTCATGCTGCGCAATTCGCCGCGTATATAGTTTCTCAATACGCTTGAGTTGGTTGGGCTTCAAACCCTGCGTGTTGCCGTGTACGGTGTGTATAAAATTCTCCCGTGTAAATAACAAAAGCCCACGAACGCAAAGACTTAGCTGCAAGTAATGCAGAAAAGCTCAAGGTCTTAGGCTTTTGCTAGAAATTGATTTTGGCGCAAACACGCGGTATTGCGTCGCTTTGAAATTACTGAGCAGTGATGGAAGCGTTAAAATGGCTTTACCTGAAAAATGAATAGGGCCTCAATCTGCAACTCGAAAGCGCATAATAGCACAAATCCAAAAATTCCAAGACGAATTTACAGAAATTCGGATATTTAACGGATTAAGAAAATTATCTGCGGAAAACGCGAAACACGCGGAAAAAAGCCGTGAATCGTAAATCGTTGCCGTAAGCCGCGCATTTGCGATTTCTGTTCCGCGTGTTCTGTGTGTTCCGCAGATAATTCTGTTATGCCGGTTTGAAGTACAAGACCAGTCCCGCGCCGGCTGAGGCCAGCAAATATCCGAGGTAAAGCATGGGGCTGGGGGATTCTTTTGGTGGGTGTAAGTACATAGAGAATAAGACGTTTACTAATGGAGCGCCGCCAAACACCAGCGGCATCACATAATTGGGCAACCCACCGGATTTGAAAGCGAGGATAATAAAAACTGCGCCCGCCGCGCCCAACGCCCCGGCTAAAGTAGCGCCAATAGTGCCTTTCGCGGTGAAACCGTTCAACTGGCCTTGATAGGAAAGTCCGGCTACGGGGACAATGACACCGATTAAAAAATACGCGACCCCGACGCACAACAAAGCGCGTAAAGGGTTGCCCAATTCAACCTGCCCGCGATGCAATGCCGGGCCGTAAAAGCCCCACGAAAGGGCGGCGAAGATTGCGAAAATAATCCAAAGCATAAGAGAAATTCCGTTTTCAGAGTCAGTTTCAGGAAATCACGGGCATTATTCACGCAAAGTCACCAGGACGCAAAGGGAAAGGCGGAATGTCGCCGATTTTACGCAATTGCGCGGTCTTCGTAATAATGAATGGTTGCCGGAGGCATTTCTTCCGGCGCAATTGCGCCGGAAGCATTTGGCGCGTCAATCGTTTTTGCGATGAGCGGCGGCGGCAGTTCGGCAAATTCGGCCATCGGCCCATAAACTTCGTCCACCCCTTCGCGGAAGATATTGCCAATCAGCAGGTCAATAACATCAATGCGATGTTGCGGATGTTTCATTAAAAATTTGCCAAAGCTAAAATCATCAGCGTAAAAAGCATAGACCAATTTGCGCATAGATTCGATGCCTTTGTCTAACTTAGGTTGAAAACTGCCCAACCGCGCCCGCGAAAAGTCGTTGTGCAGAAAGGCTTGGTGGATTGCGTCGGCGGCTAATTCGGCCATAGCAAAGGCCAGCAAAACGCCGGACGAATAAATCGGGTCGAGAAAGCCGTAAGCGTCGCCGATGATGATAAACCCATCTCCGGCGCAGTGTTGCGAACGATAGGAGTAATCGGTTATGGCGTAAACTTTGTCCACCTGTTCCGCGCCGCGCACACGTTGGTAACAGGCGTCACACTTCTCAACCTCTGCTTGGAAAATTCGCGCCAAATCCTGGCCCCGGTCTTTCACCAAATAATCCGGGTCGGCGACAATCCCGACGCTGGTAAGGTCATTTTCCAGCGGAATGTACCAAAACCAACCGTTGCTCTCTGGGCAAGTGCGCAAAACAAGCGTCGCGCCGCCGTTCAAATCGGCCTCGCGGCGCGCGCCTTTGTAATAAGTGTAAAGCACGGCCTTATCGAGGCCCGGGTCGCGCACGCGCCAGCGAAACTTGTTCGACAACATCGCGTTTTGCCCCGTCGCGTCAATAGTCACCGGCGCGTAAAAGGTTTGCGTCTCGCCGTTTATCGTCACTTCGACGCCGATGGCGCGTTCGTTTTCAAACAAGACGCGCTTCACAGGCGTTTCCTGGTACACCGTCGCGCCTTGTTCGGCGGCGTGGTTGATGAGCATTTCATCAAAGGCCGAACGAGTCACTTGCCAGGTGACGGCGCTTTCGTGGTGGTTGGCCTCGAAGAAATAGAACGGGCGCGATTCTTTGCCCGCGCTGTTGGTAAACTGCACGCTGAACTTTTTGACAAACGGGCCTTCCTTCATCTTTTCCAGCAAGCCCATCCTTTGAAACGCCAAATAAGTATGCGGCATCAACGATTCGCCGACGTGGTGGCGGGGAAATTTCTCTTTTTCAAAAACGACAACGCGGCGGCCTTCGCGGGCTAAAATGCTGGCCGCGCCGCTACCCGCAGGGCCGCCGCCGATTATAATGACATCGAAATTATTTGCGTTATTATTCATAAACAAAGGATATACGACTCCCGAAAGGCGGGTGGCGCAGAACGCGCATTGTGCATTTGTCAATCATTTCGCCGGCATATTCTACAAATAATGCTCAATGTTCAGTGATAAATGCTCAATGTTTCTCGCCGCCATTCCCGTCCCGCCGGCTGCGACAAGCTAAAAGTATCTCAGACACTTATGCAAAAAACTCAGGCAAGAATTCGTCAACGCGCAGCAAACCGATGCGCGTTAAGGCGATTTCTGCCAAACTCAGGCTAACTTTCCGGTGGAAACAAGCCGGTTAATTTCCATGCTTTGCGGGCGGTGGTTTGGAGTTCGTCATTCATTTTCAAGGCGTAAATCGTCGCGCGTCCGCATGGTGTCTTGCCAATAATCAGCGTCTTATCTTCGCGCCAGGTAAAGTGATCCACCCATTTTTGCCGTGCCGGATTAAATAAACGCAGCTTTTTGCCGGTAACAGCGTCAAAGCCGTAAATCTTCGCCGCCTTGTGTAAATTACAGTGCCGACACCCCAAACAGAGGTTTTCCGCTGTGGAATTTCCACCTTTCGACGTAGGGTAAATATGCTCAATTTCAAGTTTGTGCGAAGTCAAACTTTGCGGCGCAAGGCAATACCCGCAACGATTTTGCGACCTCTTACGAACTTCCTCGTCTAATTCTTTTGGGAGTTTGCTCACCTAAACCAATCCGCGGTTTTTCGCCTCAATGATGCCGAAAGTTTTTCGTAAATCGTTGAGGCGGCTGAGTGCTACGGCCTTTGTCAGCTCGGCGCGTTCTTTTTTGGTCAAAACGCTTTCACGGTTTTTTTCAAAAAGAAAACTCAATCGTTCACCTTCGAGAAACTGCAAATTTGTCAACGCCAGAACTTCCTCGTTTGAACAAAACCTGATGCTTTGCTCAATAATCTTCGCCTGCTCCGCAAAATCACTCTCTTCTGCTGTGACCGCTTTCCTGACGGCGTTTTTAATAATCTCACCCACGCTTTTCTGTTTAACTTCTGCAAGGTGCGAGACGCCCTGATATAAGCTATTTGGCAAGTTAATACTGATTTCCATAAACTAAACCCCCCAAACTATTTTAACGCAGCTTCAAAAAACTCAGGCAAGAATTCGTCAACGCGCAACAAACCGATGCGCGTTAAGGCGATTTCCGCATCTTTTTTCTCAAGTAACCCTGCTGTCGCCAATTTTTTGTAAACCGTTTGGAATTCCCGCCAAACATCAACCCCGAACTTGCGGCTGAAATACGTTAAATCGAGCCTGCCGGTTTTCAGTTGCAGAATCACTTCGCGGATAAGTTGTTGTTTGGGTGTCAATTGCAAAGCCCGCCAGAGTTGCAACTGTTCCGTCTCGCTGACGCGCAGATATTCTTCGATGTTATGGGCGTTCTGGAAATTAACCCCGCCGAAATGCGAAAACGACGCCACGCCTAAGCCAATCATATCGCCGCCATGCCACAGCGCGTCGGTGTAAATAAAGCGGCACGAGTCTTTTGCGGCGACAGTCGCGCTTGCCACGCGGTAGCCACGCGCCTCAAATTCGGCGAAAGCATAATCCAGCCAACGACGTTTCGTGGCCCAAGGGGAAATGGGCGAAGCGGTTCCTTTTTCCAGCATTTCGCGTGATATAACCGTATTATAGGGCAACTCCATTTGGTAAATCGTGACTGAATCGGGGGCTAATTCGACGGCCTGGCGCACTGTTTCGCGCCAGGTTTCCTCTGATTCGCCCATCATTCCGGCGATAAGGTCAATGTTAATCTGCGCGAAATCAACCTGACGCGCCCACTCGTAAGCGCGAAATACTTCTGCCGAGAGATGTGCGCGGCCATTTGCTTCCAAGATTGCGTCGTTGAAATGTTCTACTCCCAGACTCAGGCGCGTGACGCCGATGTCTTTCAGCGTTTCCAGTTTGGAGCGTTTCAGCGTGCCGGGCTCGCATTCAAAAGTAACTTCCTCCGCGTTTTCCCAACTCACATGGCGGTTCAGCCCTTCGACCAGATAACGCAGTTGCTTATCGCTCAGATAAGATGGCGTGCCGCCGCCAAAGTAAGCAAAACGGAGTTGCCGCCCTTGCAGCGCGGGAGTTTGGCTGTAAATTTCGTTCTCTTTGATGAGAGCGTCCAAATAAAGTTCCACTTCGGAAGCATTTTTGTCCGTGTAAACTTTGAAGTAACAAAACTTACAACGCTTGCGGCAAAAAGGAATGTGGATGTAAAGGCCTAGGGCGTCGTTCACGCGCGGGGCCTGATTCAACGCTGCCATCGCGTGCGGGATGTTCTCCAGCTTCCACTGGGAAAACGGCGGATAGTTGGAAACAAAGTAACTGCCAACCTCAGTTTTGCCAGTAGCTTCCGGCTTACTGATTATTTTTAACTCTTGCGTCATTCTTATTGTCCGACAACCCGCGCCAAAAGATTTGGAAACACCTGGCGTCCTTCATCCGTAATAACTGCCGTCAGCCAGAGACTATTCATAGAGCGTAGCGGCTTTTGCTGTCACACTGTAATTAAAGCAGCCGGACAGACGTTTATACTGTGAATACTAACAGCCGGTTTCAGTTTTTGACAGGGAAGGGGAAAAGTTTTACAGGCTGATGACAATTCGCCGCACTGCTTTTACAGCATTTTTACAACATTCGCCACAGCTTTCTTTAGCCCGCGAAGGCGGGCGACGAGCATAAAGCCCAGTGT
>JAYVJN010000468.1:0-2637 GCA_043769325.1 Acidobacteriota bacterium | reverse complement strand
CCAAGTCAAATACGAAAAAACCGTGCAATGGCTGGGCGAAAACCCTAATATCCTCATACGGGCGCAGAAACGCTATGTGGCGATTGCTTCGGGCGTGTTTGTCTCGGTGATGAAGGTTTCGGGTATCGCGGCTTTGCTGACGTTGGGCCTGGGCGGTTTGCTTGGCGCGTTGGTCTTTCGCCGCCGCCGCGCCCAAGACCTGGCGGCCTCTGCCTACACCGACGCCGGTGGCATGATGCGCCTTAACCTGGATGAAATGACGCCCGAAATGAACCCGGCCCGTTTGTTGAAACAGAACGAAAACTAACGCCAGTAATTACAACTTTCCCGTCGCCTGAACGCTCATGGCCTACGCCATGAGCGTTACTGTTTTTATGAGAAAGTAAAAAAAGTTAATTCTTGGTTACGGAAGGCGCGGCGATTTCTTATTTAACTAGCGCGCGTTCTGAGTTCAAACTTTAGTTTGTGTTTTGCCTGAACTGAAAGCGCAAACTAAAGTTTGAACTCAGAACTGGGTCGCGTCGTTTTGCGCGAATCAGTTGCCAAGTGACTGAAATTAGCTTTACTGTGCTTTAGCTCAATGGTAAAGTGTCCCGCGTAACTTTGCGAAAATCGGGCGGTTATTCATCTCTGCAACCTGCCGCAATTCATTTGAGGAGCAATAAACTTATGTCGCACAACCTTCGCCGTCACCTGGCTTGTTTTCTATTATTATTCGGTTTCATCGCCCTCGCGCCGCCGACGCGCGCCCAAGACCTTGACGATGTAACCATCGCGGGCCGTGTCTTGGACACCAATAACGCGGCGATTCCAGGGGCGAAAGTCACCGCCACTTTAGAAGCCACCGGCGCAACGCGCACCGTGACCACCGACGCCGAGGGCCGTTACCGCATCATCGAACTCAAGCCTGGCACTTACACTTTAACCGTCAACGCCGGCGGCTTCGCCGAGAATAAATTCTCCAACATCGTCACCGTCGCCGGCCAAAACGTGCAACTCGACGCGCCGCTCTCGCCGCAAGGCGCAACCGTCGAAATAGAAATCAGCGACGACACCGCACCGGCGGTAGATACCACGCGCACCATCGTCGGCGGCACGGTCAGTCAACAGCAAATCGAAGAACTGCCAAATTTTTCACGCAACCCGCTGGATTTAATTTTCACGCTTGGCGGCACTGCCGAAGAATCGCTCTCGACCAAAGACCTGGCCGAAGACAGGAACGCCAACCCCAGAAGCACGCCTTTTGAGCAAGGCCCTTTCTCGCTCTCCGGTGGCGCGTCAAACTCCAACAACATCACTATTGACGGGCTTGACAATAATGATGACCGTTCATCCGGCGATAGATTTCAGCCGTCGCTTGAATCAATCGCCGAAGTGCAGGTTATCACGAATCAATTTTCTGCCGAGTACGGACGCGCTTCGGGCGGGCGGGTCAATATACGCACGCGCAGTGGGACGAATAAATTTCGCGGACGCGCCTTCATGTTCTTCCGTGATGATAATCTGAACGCTAACTCTTGGTATAACAACAGCCGCCCCATCGCCCGCTTGCCTTTAACGGAATACAATCCTGGCTTTACACTGAGCGGCCCGGTGACTATTCCTCATCTTTACAAGGGCAAAAACAAAACCTTCTTTTCCGTAGCTTATGAGTTCAATAAACTTGAAGACACTACGCTGATTGATTCGTATGTTCCCGTCGTGGGCAATTCGCGGTTTACATTGCCCACCACAACGGGCGGCACGCCGACTTGTGACGGCAACCCGCCAGTGCCTACAATGACGATGCCAACAACCCCTTGCCAAGGCGCTGCGCCAACGGCGGCATTCGTTTCGCCCTATACAGTTACGCTGCCTACGCCTAACCAAACGCATACACTGACAGCCCGCATTGACCACAAACTTTTTACTAATAACGAGGCCACTTTTGGTTTCCAGTATGGCCGCAAGGCAAATCGTCGTACCAGTGGCGCATCAACGACCCGCATTGAAGACGCCCTGCAAGTCAGAAATAACAACACCAACGCTTTCAATGTTGCCGATAACCAAGTATTTGGAGCTAAATCGGTAAATCAATTCCGTTTTCAGTGGTCGCGCTATACACCGAGCTACCAGACGGATAACCCGAACGACCCCGTAGTTTTGATTACCTACCGCAACCCGATACTCAACGCCACCCAAACCCTTATCGCGGGTAATTCTACGGCCGGTTCGTTGCAAAACTTTGCTGACAGCCGCCAAGAAACCAGGTATCAATTTCAGGATTCGCTTAGTTACCTGGTGGGCGGGCATACGCTCAAAGGCGGCTTGGACTTACAACGAGTCAATTCCCAAGCTATCTCTTTAGCCGACGCCACCGGAACCTTCAATTTTAACAGCGTCCTGACTTACCAAAATAATACCTTATCGCGCTATCGCCAGAATTTCGGCACAGCCAGCGATGTGACGAATACTTATTGGGGCGCGTTTATCAATGACGAATTCCGGTTCCGTTCAAACTTTACCTTGAGTTACGGCGTGCGCTACGAAAAGGAAACCGCCGTCACCGACAACAATAATTTTGGGCCGCGACTGGGTATTGCGTGGGACCCGTTCAAAAAAGGCAAAGGCGTTATTCGCTTTGGGGCCGGCATTTTT
>JAYVJN010000467.1:0-6462 GCA_043769325.1 Acidobacteriota bacterium | reverse complement strand
CTGCCCTGCGCCGCCTATCTCGAAGGCGAATACGGCATCAACGGCCTCTACGTCGGCGTGCCCTGCAAACTAGGCAAAAACGGCCTCGAACAGATTATCGAAATCAGCCTCACCAACGACGAACGCATCGCGCTGCACAAGAGCGCCGGCGCGGTCAAAGAACTGATTGACGTGCTGGGAATTTAACTTAGGTCTGTGACCGGTAATAAAGTAACGCCGCCGCCAAGCTATATGGCGGCGGCGTTTTCTTTTTGCCGGATAAGATTTGTTGCGCTATTCTCTAAAGCATTATGTCCCAAGAGGTTTTTATCAACGCGCTCGGCAAATTTCTCCCCGGCGAACCAATTCCCAACGACGCGATGGAGGATTATCTGGGCTGCGTCGGCGGCAAGTCTTCGCGTCTGAAAGCCCGCATTCTTAAACAAAATGGCATCAAGACCCGTCACTACGCGATTGAGCGCGATGGAACCATTTGTTATTGGAATTACGAGATGGCAAGCGCGGCGGTCAGGGACGCGCTGAAAAATTCCGAACTTGACGACAACACGGTGCAGTTTTTGGCAACCGCAACTTCACAGAGCGACTTGCTCGCGCCAGGTTTTGCCAGCTTAGTGCATGGCGAATTAAAGCTGCCGCCATGTGAAATAGCCAGCTTTCACGGCATTTGCTCAAGCGGCATGATGGCTTTGCAGAGCGCGTTTCAAGGCATTTTGTCGGGGCAGCGAGCAAATTCCGTCGTGTGCGCCAGCGAATTCACGAGCCGATTTTTTCGCAAAGGCTTTTTTGAAGCGACGGACGCCTGGCAAAAAGATGGGCGCACTTTGTTTGACGCAGAGTTTTTGCGCTGGATGTTGTCGGACGGCGCGGGCGCGTGTGTGTTGGAAAACCGGCCCAACGCGCGCGGGCTTTCGCTCAAAATCGAATGGATTGATTTGGTTTCCTACGCTGACCGCCACGATGTTTGTATGTACGCGGGCGCGAACAAGGGCGCGGACGGCAAGTTGGAAAAGGCTTGGTATCATTACCCGAATTTTGCGGCGGCGGAAAAAGACGGCGTGATGCTGCTCAAGCAGGATGTGCGGCTTCTGGAAGATGTCGTCAAACTTGGCGTGAACCGTTATTTTGCGCTGTGGGACGCGGGAAAATTCAAGCCCACAGAGATTGACTGGATGGTTTGCCATTATTCGTCCCATGTTTTTCGCGGCATGATTTTTGAACTGCTGGAAAAAGGCGGCGGCATGATTCCCGCCGAACGCTGGTTCACGAATCTTTACGCCAAAGGAAATACCGGCGCGGCTTCGGTCTTCATCATGCTTGAAGAACTTTTTAATGAGGGCCAGCTCAAGGCGGGGCAAAAAGTTCTGTGCATGGTGCCGGAAAGCGGGCGTTTCATCATTTCGTATATGCTGCTCACCATCGTAGGCGAGAAAAATGAGGCAGGTTTTTCCGCGCCGCCGGCAGAAGAAGCGGCTTTAACCGACAGGCCGGACGAACTAAAAAGCAAGCTCATCAGACAGTTGGCGCAAGTCTGGCTGGACTTTGCCGGAAAACTCAACCAGGTTCCATTCATTGACAAGATGAATCGCGGCAAGTTGCGGGTGGAAGATTACCAAGCCTTGCTGCTCAACTTGCGCCAACAGGTGGTGGACGGGGCCAGATGGATTTCGCGCGCGGCTTCAAACATTGATTATGAACAGTTTAACCTGCGTTCGGGTTTTATCGGCCACGCCCAAGATGAGCATAGAGATTTTCAAATGCTGGAACGCGATTATGTCTCGGTGGGCGGCAAATTGGAAGACATTCAAAACGCGCCGAAAAACATCGGTTCAGAAGCCTTCTCCGCATGGATGTTTCACCGCGCCAGCCAGCCCAACCCGTTTGATTTACTTGGCGCGATGTTTATTATCGAAGGGCTGGGGCAAAGGCTGGCGCGCAAGTGGGGCCAGCAAATTCGTGAACAATTGAAGTTTTCGCCGGCGCAGGTTTCCTTTCTGCTGTATCATGGCGCGAACGACGAAAATCATCTGCAAAAACTAGAACAAGCCTTCTCTAGCGGCATTCTGACGGAAACGGTAACGGCGCAAATCGTGAAAACAGCGAAAGTCACAGCGCGGTTGTATCTGCTGCAACTCGAAGAATTAGGAAACTTCTAATGCTGTTTTACCTGACTCTGGCGGCCTATTGTTTGACGTATTACCTGGCAGCGGGTTTGGCTATCAATGTCACCTATCACCGTTGCCTCAGCCATCGTTCGTTTCGCCTCTGGAAACCGCTTGAGCGATTATTAGTTCTGCTTGGCTTACCTGCCGGAACGCCGGTTCAATGGGCCGGCAACCACCGCTTTCACCACGCCCACGCAGACCAAACGGAAGACCCGCACTCGCCCGTTCAGGATGGTTTTTGGCACGCCCACGTCGGTTGGTACATCGGCACGGAAAAACCTTTTGTATGTTTGCTCTATTCGCTTGCCGGCCCGCTACGGACGCTTTACGATGGTTGGCATCGCCCGCGCAGCAACCAACAATACAACCATCTGGCGCAAGATGTGGCGGCAGACAAATTTTATAATTTAATCAGCCAGCCCGTTCCGTTTATGCTGGGCTGCTGGCTGCACACCTTGATTTCCTTTGGGTGGGCGTATTTTATCTGGGGCTGGGCCGGCCTCATGGCTTTATGGGTG
This sequence comes from Acidobacteriota bacterium, assembly GCA_043769325.1. Lineage (GTDB taxonomy): Bacteria > Acidobacteriota > Blastocatellia > Pyrinomonadales > Pyrinomonadaceae > JAYVJN01. The sequence continues at coordinate 3,782 of JAYVJN010000467.1, read as the reverse complement.
ACGCTGGCCGGCATTTACAATCTGGGCGATGCGATTGATAGCATCGCGCACCTCTATGGCCTACGGCCCTATCGCGCAGAACATTTCGCCAGAAACAATAAATGGCTCGGAATACTAACTCTCGGCGAAGGCTGGCACGCCAATCATCACGTTTTTCCACATAGCGCGAGACACGGGCTGTTGGAGAATCAGTTTGACGCAGTTTGGGAAATTATCAAATTCATGCAGAAACTCGGAGTCATTAGCCAGGTGAAGCTGCCGGTCAAAGAGCAAATTCAAGCTAAACTCAGTGCGGTAGCATCGCCTGAGAGTCAACCATGCAAGATAAATTAACCAATCAATTTTCCGGCAAGTTTGCGCTGGTCAAACGCGATACGCGCGACCCAGACCCCTGGCTGGCGCTCTATTTAGATCGCTCAATCCAGATTGACGACGAGGCCAAAGCCGCGCTCTTGCTTTCGATGAGTTCTAAGTCCAGGGCCTTCTTTCTGCCTCTGATAAGACCTTTCCTGTGGCTTTTCATGCAGTGCTTCACACTTTTTCGCCTATTGTGCCCAAACGCTTTAACGTCTTCCAGTCTCTTGCACCGTTTAATTTATGTCGGGTTGGAGTATTTTTGCCGGCCTGAAGCGAATTTCCTGATTTTACGCCATTTTCACATTGGCTCGGAAATTCTGGCGTTCATTGAAGCCAATACGCCGGTGGAAGTCAAATTAAGCCCTCTGAAACCGGAAAAACCAGCCGATGTCTTAGAAGATTTGTTTCTCAAACACGACCTTAATTTGTATAATTTTGTCATCAACCTCAACACTAAACTGCGGGAAAAGAATATCGGCATTGAACCGTCTGAACAGCTTAATTTCGCCAACATAACGGACGGCGGGTTTCCGCTGGAGACATTTCGTAACCGTTGGACGAATTTTATAGATGTCCAAAGCGCCATTGAAATTTACACCCCGATTTACCAGTTATTCTTATCCCAGAGAGATTTTTGGCGGGCCGCAAATTCGCTGCAACTTGATGAGACAATTGGTCTTTATGTTGCGCGTCTGCTGGGCGATGCGCAGTATCTCGGCCTTTTGAACAACAAACACCCGCTAGTGCCTTTATCAATCACCGGGGCCGGTTTCCGTTTGATGACTCATGGACTCGCTGCTGAAGCCCTTCATGCGATTCTGCGAGAGCATAAAAGGAAGCAGAATCACACAAACTGATTGAAGTGCCGGAGATTTAACTGCTGGCAAAAAAGAAACAAAAAGCGGCGTGTTAGGTGACACGCCGCTTTTTGTTTCTTTCGGACCTTGAGAGGTTAGCGGTAACAAGCGTCGCCCTGTGATTTTAGTTGCGCTTTTTCGCAGAGGGCCGCGACGACGGAGAGCAGCATTTCTTTATTATCTAAGCGGAAACTAGCCCCGGAAGCGGTGGCGGTGGTCACGTCGTACTGAAAATTAAGGTAACGCTGTTTCTTGCGGATAAAGGCCGCCGCGATGTTTGCGCCGTAAGGCAAGGGAATCGCGCTGGCAACAGTAGCCGCCGCCGGACGCACGGCCCTGGTGTCGGGAATAATCAAGCGTAGGCTGGAATAAGGAAACGAAAGCAACTCCTTGCCGTCTTTGGTGCGAAACACGAGGCGGCTATTCAATTCGTCAAAGTTGAGCGAGCCTTCGATTTTCTTTTTGTAACCGAACACGCCGCCTTCATATTTGGCCTTGAGCGTGGCTGGCGGCGCGGGCGGTTTGGGCAACGCGGCGGCAGTGGGTTGCGCCGGAGCGTTCGTCACGGGCGCGGACGGCGCGGGATTGGCGGCGGGGCGCGGTTGCGCCCAGGCAGCGACGGCACAGAGCGCGGTCAAGAGACTGAGCGCGAAAAAGTTGCGGGCCAGTGTTAATTTCATAGACTTCGACTTCCTTTTACGGTTCGCAAAATTGTGGTGATTTGTTACAGACACGAATTTTACCGAACCTTTTGCGTATTTTCTGCAATCTCAAATCCAAAATTTGAAACCTGTATTCTTATTGACGCATTCCACCCACCGTGCGTTGCCAGAGCAGGGTTTGTTTTAATACACCGAGCCTTTGTTTTTCGGTTTGCGCACAGGCCGGAACGAGTTGTTCGATGACGGCTTCGAGCAACGAGACGCTGAAAAGCCCCGCGTGCGCCATGATTTGCGAGTAGTAGTGCATCTGCACCTGGCCGCGTTCGTCGAGGTGAAAACGGTAAACTTCATCTTCCGTCATGCGCCAAACTTCCTGATGCACCGGCAACACGCGGCGCGGCACGCTCTGTTGCGTCGCGCCCGTTGCGCCTTCGCGCCAGCCAAGCAGCAAAATACCTATCAGCACGCCCTGTTCGTTCAAATAATCGGGCGTCAAGGCCGCTAAATCGGCGCGGGGCGACAGGCGCGGGCCGAAATTGCCGTAATCGGGGTTGACCAGCAGCGTGTTGTAAATCACGCCCACGACTTCGGAATCACCCTGCGGCAGTGAAACAAACTGCGCAAAACCGTAATCATCGGCAGCGGGCGGCGCGTCGGCGTCCAGCGCGTCTATCACGCGCCCGACGTAATCAACGTGGGAATTGGATTTAACTATGCGGGCCAGTTTGACGGACATCGCTTGGGATTATGCCAGATAACTCCCTGATTCAGCAAAAGACGGAGTAGCAATGATAGACCGGCGGCAATAATTTTAGTGACGTGACCAGGCTATTTTGCTATCTTTAGAAACGGGATTGCTTGCCTCTTTTTCCCGCTTCCTCCATCATCAAATTTTAACTGGATTTGAAAGCGATTCTCTAACATGAATACTCTCGTCAAGTGCCGTAAATGCGGCGAACCAAACTGGCTTGTCAAAAATAACAACGAAAAATGTGCTAAATGCAATACGATACTCCGCTTGGGCGTTACTGCCGACCCTATCGCGCAGAGTGAAACTGCCAGCGGCGGTTTGTGGCGCGACGGTGAGCTTTTAGTAATGGCAACCGGCAATGGGTTACTAAAAGCTTGCGTCAAGTGTGGGACGACACAAGATTTACACGAAAAGCGCGTCAAACTTACCTATTTCAAAGGCCACAACATCTTGATTTCGATTCTGATTAGCATACCTTTCTTGTTGCTTGGCGGCGGGTGGGCGGTTCAATACACGGTGCAGCCAGTGGATGTCTCACTCTGCCCGCAACATAAAAGTAATTGGCTGCAAGGCTTAAAAGAATCCGGCAAACTATTTTTAGCCGGTTTTGCTCTGCAAATGGCAGCTATCATTCCCATCTCTTTACCACTAGGAGAAATCTCGTTTCTGCTCACCGGACTTTTATCGATGGCAGGATTTGTTTGCTTAATAGTCAGTGCCTGGCGGTTGGTAAAGTGTAATGATCCACTGCGCGTCAGAAGCCATAAAGATAATTATCTCTGGCTAGTTGGCGCAGACGAAAGCTATCTGAAAATGCTGCCCAAATGGGTTGGCAAGTAGGAACCATACTTCGCGCTTTTGCGTCTTGGCGTGAGATTTTTTATTTGTTTACACTAACGCCAGCACTTCGTTCTCTTCCAGCACGGCGCGGGCTTGTTTGGCGTGGTCGTAGATGCGGTTGACGCGCTCCTCGGTGGCCTCCAGTTGGCGCGATTCGAGCCAATAAATGACGTTGGACTTGCCGCTCATCGGCCCGACTTCAACGGACTGTTTCAAGCCGAAGAGTCCGGCGGGAACGCCCGAATAAATCAGGTCGGCGAGTTCGTTGTCGCCCTTTTTGAGACTCTTGATAACCGCCGCCGCGTGAACTCCCGT
>JAYVJN010000466.1:0-2840 GCA_043769325.1 Acidobacteriota bacterium | reverse complement strand
GTCTTTGCGCGGCAAGGCGCGGAACATCGCGGGCCGGGCTTGGGAATTGGCGCGTTGGGCGCGTGGGCGCGGGTTTGACTTGGCGGTGAGCCACAATTCTTACGCGCAGACGGCGGCGGCGCGTTGGTTGGGCATCGCCAGCGTGACGTTGATGGACTACGAGCATCAGCCCGCCAATCACCTGGCGTTTCGCCTGGCCGCGAAAGTGATTGTGCCGCGCAGTTTTCCCGACCTGGATTTACGCCGTTGCGGGGCGCGGCCCGGCACAGTGCAGCGTTACGACGGCATCAAGGAAGACGTTTATTTAGCTGATTTTACGCCCGACGCGAGATTTACCGATGAATTGCGCACGCTTGGTGTGACCGCTGAGGATATTTTAGTCGTCGTGCGCCCGCCGGCGCGTGAGGCTTTGTACCATCGTTTTGATAACGAACTTTTCGACGAATTGCTCACACGCTTGCGTGTGAGGGCAGATGCGCGCGTGATTCTTTTGCCACGCAGCCAAGCGCAACGCGAACAATATGCCGCCGCCGGTTTTATTATCCCGCAACACGCTTTGGACGGCGCGAACCTCATCGCCCACGCCGATTTAATCGTCAGCGCGGGCGGCACGATGAACCGCGAAGCCGCCGCGCTTGGCACGCCCGCCGCCACAATTTACGCGGGGAAATGGGCCGCGCTTGATGAAGAACTCGTGCGCGAGAAAAGATTGCTGCGCCTGTCCACCCGCGACGACGTAAACGAGTTGCCCTTGACAAAAAAAAGCGCGTCTCTCCCTCGCAGAAACACAGAATTACGCGCACAAGTGGCTTCTTTGATTCTGGGCCATACCGGAGAATTTAGCCGTAGCTAAAACTGCTTTCTGCATAAGTAATGCGAATAAGAGGTTGAAACCGCGAAATCCTTTACCCACGCCACGCGAAGCGTGTAACTGTTCCCTGTCAACTATCCCTTGTCCACTATTTTAATGGAAAACCAGTGGACAAGGGATAGTTGACAGGGAACAGTGGCGTGTTCCTAACCGGGCCGGTTGTCATTGGCAAGCGTGGCGGGCCGACACATCTGGTTTGGCGGTTAAATTTCAACTATTTATTTGCATAAGTACAGCGATCTTTAAATGTTCTATAACTGAAAAAATTCACGGAAACGCGCCGCAATCTCGTTGCGCACACGGCGAAACTCCGTCACGCGGGTGCGGTAATCGCCTACTGCCGCTGCCGGGTCGTCGAAACTCCAATGGACGCGCTCGGCTGCGCCAGGGAAAATCGGGCAGTTTTCTTTGGCGTTGTCGCAGACGGTGACAATATAATCAAACTGCTGTCCGGCAAATTCGTCCACCGATTTCGAGCGGTGCGAGCTTAAATCAATCTCCCAATCGCGCATGGCTTGGATGGCTTCATCGCGCACCTGGCTGGGATGCGTGCCCGCGCTGAACACCTCGAACCTGTCGCCGCCCGCGTGACGCAAAAAGCCCTCGGCCATCTGGCTACGCGCCGAGTTGCCGGTGCAAAGTATCAAAACTCTTTCTTTTGCCATCTGCGTTCATCCTTTTTGTTGGAACAACCACTTGAATAAAGCCGCCGCCGCAAATGCGCCCGCTAATTGCGCCACGATGAAGCCGGGCGCATCTGCCGGACGGATGCCGGCAAAGGTATCGGAAGCGGCCCGCGCCAGCGTCACCGCCGGATTTGCGAACGAAGTTGAAGCTGTAAACCAATACGCCGCCGTGATATACGCGGCGACGGCAAACGGCGCGCGTCCCGTCGGGCAACCTTTTATCACCGCCACCAGGCCGAACGTCGCTACAAACTCGCTGAATATCTGCGCCCCGCCGGAACGAGCTTTCTGCGAAACGAAAAAGAGCGGCAATCCGAACATCAGGTGCGCCGCCGCTACGCCCGCGAATGCGCCCGCTAGTTGCGCGGCGACGTAAACGAAAGCGTCGCGCCGGTTTACGCCACTCGTCAGAGTCACCCCCGGATTGAAATGCGCTCCCGAAAGCGGGCCGAAGGTCATTATCAGAGCCGCCAGGCCCGCGCCAGTGGCAACGGTGTTCGCCAAAAGAGCGAGCGCCGCGTTGCCGCCAGCGAGCCGTTCGGCCATGATGCCGGAGCCGACCACGACGGCTAACAAAAAGGTCGTGCCGAGAGCTTCGGCGGTTGCGCGACGAGGCAAGTCAGCCGTCAAGGTTAATCCACCTCCACCGGTTTGATAGCGTAAACCTTCACGCTGGCCGCGTAATCGTTGACGTTATAGCGATTGAGCAGGTCTTTCAACTCGTCGTGCAACTGGCTTTCCGTCGCCGGCGCGCAACACGAAGCCGCTTGCGCCAAGGGCAAACTCCGGGCCGTTGTGTCAACTTCCTTCATCGGCGGCGAGCAACAACCGGACTGATTTTCCACTTTCGCGTAGGCGTTCAGGTCGGAGCCGGCGTCAACTACGACGACATCGGCGAAGCCCGCCGCAATCAAGCCCTGGCGATATTCTTCGATGGGGATAGCCCCGGCAATGCAACCGACATATGCCATAATGTCGTTGGAAATTTCCGCCGGCAGCGTCTGTTTGAGCGCGATGTCGCTGACCGCCAAACGTCCACCGGGTTTCAACACCCGCGCTATCTCTTTGAATACAGCGTTCTTATCCGGCGCAAGATTGATAACGCAATTGCTGATAACGCAATCCACCGTTCCCGCTGCAAGCGGCAGCGCGTCAATCGTGGATTGGTAAAATTCCGTGTTGTCGGGTAGGCCCGCCTCGCGTTGGATGGCGGCGTTGCGTTTTGCCAGCGTAATCATTTCCGGCGTCATATCAATCCCGATGGCGCGACCCGACGGCCCGAC
>JAYVJN010000465.1:0-4580 GCA_043769325.1 Acidobacteriota bacterium | reverse complement strand
TTCATCAACCTGCACCGCGCCGCGTTCGACTTTAACTTTGGTGTTTTCCAGCCCCAAACCTTCCAGAAAAGGCATCCGCCCAACGGCCACGAGCAGCATCTCGGCTTCCAGTTTAACCTCTTTGCCGTCGGCGTCCTGGCCCGTTACGACAACGCCCGCGTCGTTTTTCTCTAAGCCTGTCAAGCGTGTGCCGGTCAGCGATTTAATGCCGCGCCGCTTGAACGAACGCTCTAATTCTTGCGAAATTTCTTCATCTTCAATTGGGACGAGGCGCGGCATTAACTCCACCAGTGTCGTGTCACAACCAAAACGCGAATAGACCGAGGCAAACTCTACGCCCACTGCGCCCGCGCCCATCACAATGAGTGATTTCGGCACTTCTTTCAATTCAAGAATATGGTCTGAGTTGACCACGCGAACGCCGTCAGTCTCAAAGCCCGGAATCGGGCGCACGACGGAACCTGTGGCGATGATGATATTTTTCGTGTTGACGGTTTCGCTTTTGCCTTCGCCCAAATCCACTTCGACTTTGCCGGGCAGGTTGATTTTGCCATAACCGTTAAAGACAGTGACTTTATTTTTCTTTAAGAGATACGAAACGCCGCCCGAATTTTTTGCCACGACGCGGTCTTTGCGTTTCTGCACGTTGGCAAAATTGAGCGACAAATCGCCGATTTCGATGCCAAAGTCTTTAAAATGCTGCGCTTTTTCGTAAAGGTGCGCGGACATCAAGAGTTGTTTTGTTGGGATACAGCCGCGCAACCCACACGTTCCACCCAAGCGTTTATCCTTTTCCACCAACGCGACCTTCAAACCTAACTGCGCGCCGCGTATCGCCGCAACGTAACCGCCGGGGCCGCCGCCGATAATCGTTACATCAAATTGTTCCGTAGCCAATGTATTTATCCTCTTTTGTAAAATTTTATGATTGCCCGCCCGTAAAACTCAACATTATAGCCACTCCACGCCGTTTCAGCCAATCGGCGCGCAAAAAAAGCCGCGTAATTGGCTGAAACGGCGAATTACGCGGCGGCGATACGGGGGCAACTTTTGCGCCAAACTATTGCAGTATTTCGGTATAGCTCTTGAGAAAAGCGGCAAATTTAGTGGGTACGGCGAAGTCTTTGTTTTTGACCGCTTCGCTGGTAATCTTGGTGGACAGCCCGGTCAATTTCTGCGTGTTGTCGGAAAAGCTTTTGGTCAGTTTTTCCAAAGACTCTTTGCTGACCTGAAAGCCGCGCAATTCCTTTAACGCCGACAATCTGGTTTTCAAATCGGCTTTCTTGGCGTCCAGTTTTTTCTGCGCCTCATCAAGGCCCGCCGAAGTGGGCGAACTTTCGATGGTTTTCACCAAATCGTTGGTTAAGCCGTCGAAATCTTTGATAAAGCCTTCAACGTCCGAATCTTTTTTGCAACCGCTTAATACCAAAACTAAGGCGATAAGCAGCGCAGGAACTAATTTCCGATACATAAAACAAACTCCTCCAATGGTTTAAGCGGCGCGAAACCGCAGGTAAAACTTCTGTACAACAAGAACAGTGACGATGGTGCGCCACGATATTGCCGTAAAAACCGCTCCGACGCAACACTTTTTCGTTATCTCACACGCGGAAACAACAAAATCGCGTCGCTGACGGGCCTTTCGCCGGTTTTATCGGAAGGGCTGTTGACAATTTTGCCCTGTAAATACATGGTTGTCGAACCTCCGCCGTCGAGGTTGGCGGCGTCTTGCGCCCCCAGTTCGTGCAGCAGTTTCGCCAGCATTTCCAAAGACATCCCCGCGCTCAGATTCGGCTGCCGCCCATCTACCGTGAGCAATAGGGCTTTGCCGTCCAAAGTCCGTCCGAGTGCCGTGCGCGGATGCCAGGTTTCGGCAAACTCCGGCGAAAATCCCTCTTTTTCCGGCCGTATGTCTAGCGACCCCTTGAGCAACAGGCGCGGGCCGCCGGCCACGATTTGCTTCACGTCAACCCAACGCGCCCGGCCTTCAGGTTCCGCCGGCCAAAATGACTGGTCAAGAGAGACTTTAGCCCCCGGCAAGAGCATTTTGCGCGTCCATTCCGCCGCTTTGCCCTGCGCGGCCAGAATGTAACCGTCGCACGGAATGCGAATCTCTTCCGATGGCGGCAAAAACGGCTGGTAAATCTGCCCGCCGCCGATATAGACAAGATGTGTGCCCGTATCTGCCGACATCAATAGCGTGCGGTGAAAGTCCGGCGTGTAAAGGATCATTTCGTCCGGCCCCAAAGGGCGGTTTAGGCCGTTGAGCATCGCAACTTTATTCTCCGTCTGCGCTAAGACCGAGCTTTGCGGCGCAAGTTCGGAGACAACCAAACGGCCATTCCAGTCAAGCACGCCAATGGCAATCTGCGTCATCTCGTCGCCGGGCGCAAAGCCAATGGCGGTGCGTTTGCCGTAAGGTTCGCTGAAAAGCCGTCCGTTAATCATCAAGGCCCCCACCGAATCGCCCTTATAACGCCCGTTCATCTGGAAAAAGCCGCCGTTGATGCCGGCTACCGCGCCGTAACGCTGCGCCATTTCGCTGACTGTTTCCAAGCCAATGGCTTCGTCCATCGCGTGGACAATCTGAAAGCGCATCTTCGCGGTGTCAACCCGCAGGGCGTTGATAAACCAAGGGCCGGTTTCAACCTTTTCGGTCTTTTGCCCGCGCAGCATTTGCAGATGCTCTAAACCGGGCGCAATCTGCCGCCACTCTTGCGACGACGAAGGGCGCGGCTCTGCCCGTTGCGCTTGCTGCGCCCAAGCCAGACCGCTAAAGGCCAATAAAAAAGACCCTAAATAAATGAATCTGCGATTTCTCATCATCCTTGCCTCTTTTCCCGCCTTGAAACTATCGGTGGTAACATAGCGAATTGCTTGCCGGATAAACATTATATGCAAATTAACGAAAGAGTAACACTGCTCAACCGCGCCGAAGCCAATAAAAGAGGGCGTTACGTCCTTTACTGGATGCAGGTTTTCAAACGCGCCGCCCACAACCACGCGCTCAACTACGCTGTCGAATTAGCCAACGACCTCGGCTTGCCGCTCGTGGTTTACGAAGGTTTGAAATACTATTACCCCTGGGCCAATGGCCGTTTGCACACCTTTATTCTCGAAGGCGTCAACGAAAAACGCGCGGTGTTGGCGTCCAAAGGCATCCGCTATCTCTTTTACCTGCAACGCGATGAACGCGCCCCACGCGACACAGTGGAACGTCTGGCGCGTGACGCCGCCGCGCTCGTGACCGATGATTTCCCCTGCTTCATCGTGCCGGAACACAACCAAATAATCGCGGCCCGCGTAGAGATTCCGGTCTTTGCGGTTGACGCCAACGGGCTTATCCCTTTATCAAAATTCACCAAAGAAGAGTTCGCCGCCCGCACTATCCGGCCTAAAATCAACCGGATGCTGCCGGAGTACGTCAATTTCACGCCCGACCCGCAGTTAAAGCTCCCGCAACCCGAAATTGAACTCAACTGTCCCGAAGAAACCGTTTTCGCGGACGCAGACATTCCCGCGCTGGTCGCCTCGTGCGCGATTGACCACAGCGTCCCGCCTTCGCCGCTCTATCACGGCGGCACAGCCAACGGGCGCAAGCGTTTACAGCATTTCGCGGACAACCTTTTGCGCGGCTATCACGAAACGCGCAACGAGCCTTCGGTTGACGGTTCTTCGCGCCTCAGCCCATATTTGCACTTCGGTTTTCTCGCGCCGCAAGAGATTTACCAAGCCGTGCAAGCCGCTGTTGCGCCGATGGAAGCCAAAGCCGCTTTTCTGGAAGAAGTTATCGTGCGCCGCGAACTTTCCTACAATATGACGCGCTTCAACCCGCATTACGATTCGCTGGCGGCCTTGCCCAACTGGGCTTGGAAAACCATGCGCGAACACGCCGACGACGAACGCCAAGTCTATACCGTAGAACAGATTGAACGCGCCGCCACGCACGACGAAATGTGGAACGCAACGCAACGCGAACTCGTCCACACGGGCTTGCTGCACAATTACGTCCGTATGCTTTGGGGCAAGAAAATCATGGAATGGCGGCCCACTTACGAAGCCTCGTTCGACCTTATGGTGCACCTCAACAACAAATACGCGCTCGACGGGCGCAACCCCAATTCCTACACCGGCATTCTCTGGTGCTTCGGCAAACACGACCGCGCCTGGGGGCCGCAACGCCCTGTTTTCGGCACGCTACGCTATATGTCGTCCATCAACATGGCGCGTAAAATCAACGCCAAGAAGTACATCGCCTGGACAAACGAACTGGAAACCGCAAATCAATCGTAGGGGCAGACCTATGTGTCTGCCCCGTCCGGCGGGCAAATGCAGGGCAGAAAAGGCGGGGCAGACACGCAGGTCTGCCCCTGCAAAGCTACTTCGACCACGACAGGCCAGTGATCCATGCGCCCCACCGCCGCGCCGCGCAGAACTTGGGCGCTGCGGAAAAGCACGGCTTCGGCGGGGCCGAAAAGGTAGTCAATGCGGCGGTCATTGATGGCCGTGTCGCCGGCGTCGCGGGCCAGGTCGCGGAAGGTTTGCAGCAGGTGGCTGTAAGCCTCGCTGTCGTGTTTGAG
>JAYVJN010000464.1:0-4649 GCA_043769325.1 Acidobacteriota bacterium | reverse complement strand
GATGTCAACGAAATCAGCCTCGAATACGAACAACCCGGCCACACGCCCGATTTGCTCACCCATTGCGGCGACAAAGGCGTCATACTTGGACTGCTGAATTTAGACACCGAAGCCGAAGTTGAAACCGTCGCGCACATCACGGCCCGCGCCCGTGCAGCGTTACAGGTAGTTGCGCCCGAACGTCTGCGCCTGGCCTCCGATTGCGGGATGTGGTTTTTGCCCCGTGAACGCGCCCTCGGCAAAATCACCGCGCTGGAATTAGCTGCTCAAGCCTTGCGAAATGAGTTTTAGATTACCGGGTATGTGACTCTTTTGCGGCTGTGCCGCCCCGATGTGCGGACAGGCTATGCCTTTCCGTTAGGTCTCCCAGATTTCTGAGGCTACGCCTCCCAAACAGCGGCATAGCCGCCAAATTAAGGGGCCAAGTGTTACGGCAAGGCATAGCCATCGCCGCACATCAGGCGGCAGAGCCGCACAGAGTAAACCCTTATGCTTTCACTCTACACACGCTTACTAACGTGCGCGTTTCTGCCTTGTTGCCTCGCGCCGCCGCCTAAGTTAATATCAAGCCGATGAACGAAAATCCTTTTAACCCCGTCGCCGAAGTGTCCGCGTTGGACGATTTGCTGGCCCGTTCACATACTGCGCCCGTCGTCTTGTTCAAACATAGCGCAACTTGTTCTATCAGCGCAGATGTTTACCGCGACGTGGCAAAATACGATAACGAAATCGCGTTGGTCGTGGTGCAAACGGCGCGGCCCCTTTCCAATGAAATTGCGGCGCGCACCGGCATCCGCCACGAATCGCCGCAAGCCATCGTCTTACGCAACGGCAAAGCCGTCTGGCACGCCGCGCACTACGACATTTCTGCCGCCGTATTACGCCGCGCCGTTTTGGAAAACTCATAAGGGGGTTAGGGATTAGCGGTTAGGGACTGGAAAGAAAACTAACCCCTAATCCCTAACCCCCAGCCCCTTTTAACTAAATATGCCTGGAATCGCCCCTAACATAATGGAACGACGCGGCCCTGCGATTGAGCCGCGCGAGATACAAAACGACGACGACGCAACCCTCAGCATCACCTGGGCCGACGGCGTTACCCACACTTTTCACGCGCCCATTTTGCGCCGCGAATGCCCCTGCGCCCGTTGCGTCAACGAATGGACGGGCGAAAAGATGCTCAACCCCACGGAAATCGGCGACGATTTGCTTATCAAGAATGTCAATATCGTGGGCCGTTACGCGCTCTGCTTCAAATGGAGCGACGACCACGATACCGGCATTTACAGCTTCCAATACCTACGCGCTTTGGGGGAAACTTACTCTGCGAAATAAATGGTTGAAGCAACACTAGCTACTACGGACGGGGTTACGCTTTTCTTGCGTCGCTGGCCGGTGGCGGTTAGGCGCGGCGTGGCGTTGATTTTGCACGGGCTGGGCGAGCATAGCGGGCGTTACGCTCATGTTGCGGCGGCGATGAACGAACTTGGGTTGGAGGTTTGGTGTTACGACCAACGCGGTTCGGGGCGCACTCTAGGGCGGCGCGGCGACATTCCGCGCCATGACGCGCTGTTAGACGACGCGAAGTTTATTTTTGCTAAATTGGCTGACGAAACCGGCGCGAGGCCCTTTCTCTTGGGCCACAGTATGGGCGGGACGATTGCGGCGCGGGCCGTGACGGGCGGCTGGATTCGCCCGCGCGGGTTGGTGCTGTCGTCGCCGAGTCTGCTGGCGAACATGACGCGGTTTCAGCAAACGCAGCTTGCCGTCGGGCGGCGTCTGCTGCCGGGCCTGGCGTTGCCACACGGCTTGCCCGTCAAATTTGTCTCGCGCGATGCGCAAGTCGTCAGCGATTACCGCAACGACCCGCTGGTGCACGGAAAAATCACGCCGCGCCTGGCCCACGCTATCATTGACGCCGGCCATTGCGCCCGCCGCGACGCCGCCAAATTGAGCGTGCCGACGCTGCTGCTCGTCGCCGGTGCTGACCGTTTGGTCAACCCTTTGGGCGCAAAGGAGTTTGCCGCCGCCGCGCCGAAGGATTGCGTCACTCTCCATTGGTACGATGATTTTTATCACGAAGTTTTTAACGAACCCAGGACAGAAAGACAGCGCGCGCTCAGTGACTTACGGGCCTGGTTTGTGGCACAATTGGATGGTTAAATTTTATGCCGGAAATTACTGATTTAACGCAGGTGAAATTCTTGGGCCGCCACCGTTGCCCGCGTTGCCGGATGCCGATGTACGCCGAGGAATTGGCCTGTCCGGTCTGCTTTCTCGACGTGGTTTTTCTCAACGAACGCGGCGAAGTGATGTTGCAAATGATTGCGGTGGACGACCCGCAAGCGTGGGAAAACCCGGATGTGGCGGAGTATCAAACCATGATGGCGGTAGAAAACACGGGCGAAATGTATATGCCGGCGCGCCACCTGCCCATCGCGCCGCAACGCGCCGACCTCGTGGCCTTGCCTCAGGGCGGCTACGGTGTGCGTTACGCCAACCGCGTCGCGCTGGAAGACATCATGCGCCCGTAGATTTAACTCGCCAATAACCAAACTCTAAGCTCTAAGTTCCAAGCTCTTAACAACTATGCTCCAAGAACGAGACATTTTTCAAGAACGGCAGGAAACCAAACGCGCCAATTTTTCCTGTCCGCATTGCCGTCAGCGTGACGATTACGAAGTCCGCTGGATGAAGCGCGTCAAACGCAACCCGCCGCCACGCGGCATGGGGCCGGAAGACCGCGCGCGTTACAATAATTCGCGCGATTACATGGTGCGCCTGGACGATATGCTGGCGTGCAAAAACCCCGGTTGCCGCCGCCGTTTCGAGATACCAAACTCGCAATCGGTGGTCTTTATTTAGTTGTGGAAAATAGTCGCCGTTCTGTTCAAATTTTAGTTTGTCTCTCAATCAAGGACAAACTAAAGTTTGAACTCAGAACTTACTGTTTTCTTTTCTATTAACCTCGACAATTCATAGGAGAAATTATTATGGACATCATCAAAACAGTAGCGGAAAAGGCCGGTATCGGCGAAGCTCAAGCGCAAATCGCCGTCTCGGTCATTACCGGAATGCTCAAGGACAAACTGCCCGCGCCCATCGCCGGACAAATTGACTCGCTGCTCGGCGGCGGCAATGAAGGCGAAGGCGACGGCGGCATCATGGACAAAGCCGGCGATATGCTCGGCGGCATTAAAGGTATGTTCGGCGGCTAAACCCCGCTTTCACACAACTAACAACGGCCCGTCGGGAAAGCAATCCTGACGGGCCGTTACTTTTATGGCGGGCCAGGCCGATTGCGCGACAAAGGAAACACGCGCTTTTGTGGTAATATCCACCCGCTCTGAGTGAACAACGGAGGTTGTCTATGCCAATGCTTGCCACATCTCTTTACGCCGAAGCCGTCGCTCATCTGCCACCCAACGCGACATTGTGCGCCGTTGACGTGCCCTGGGAAGAGTATGAGCAATTGCTCGAAGATTTAGGCGACGGTTACGCCGGGCGCGTCTTTTATGATAGAGGAACACTGGAAATTATGTCTCCACCCACCAAAGAACACGAAACACCAAGACCCATCATTTATCGTTTAATTGTCGTCCTGAGCGAAGAGCTTGACCTGGAAATTTCCTCCGTCGGCACGACAACCCTGAGACGTTTGCGCGAAACCGGCGCGGAACCCGACGACGCCTATTATATCCGTGACATCGGCCCCGCTTTGGGCGTTGGCAAACTGGATTTAGCACGCGACCCGCCGCCGCATATCGTTCTGGAAATTGACCAAACAAGCAGTTCACTGGATAAATTTGCCATTTACGCCCGTTTAGGCGTGCCGGAAATTTGGCGCGTGGCAAACGGCGCGATGAAGTTTCACCAACTGTCCGGCGCAAACTATACGGAAACGCCGCACAGCCGCGCTTTTCCCTTCCTGGACTCGGAAACACTGACCGGATTTCTGCAACAGGGCATCAGCGTAGGCGAAACCAAAGCCGCCAAAGCCTTTCGCCAATGGGTAAGCGCGCGGCTCAAGCAATAATTTGAAGGAGGCGAGAATTATGAACTGGCAAGAAGTAATTGCCCATCCGGGTTTGCAAAACCTGCCTTTCAAGATTGAACTCAATGAACGCGGGCAAATTATTATGAGTCCGGTCAAACTGCGGCACTCCGCTTTTCAAGGACGTTTTTCTTTTCTTTTACAGACGATGCGCCCCGATGGAATCGCCGTCGCCGAGTGTGCGGTCTGGACACGCAAAGGAACTAAGGTTGCTGCCGTGGCCTGGTTTTCCGACGAGCTTTGGGCGCAGGTAAAAAGTGAAACCGAAGCCTCAATTGCGCCGGAGTTGTGCATCGAAGTCTTCTCCAAGAGCAACACGCAAGCGGAAATGCGCGAAAAGCGCAAACTCTACTTTGAGCAAGGCGCGCAGGAAGTCTGGCTCTGCAATGAGCAGGGCCGGGTCGAGTTTTATGATGCGCAGGGCAAGCGGAAAGTTTCGCGGCTTTTCCCCGATTTTCCAACCCAAGTTAATATCTAAGCAGGTAAGCAAAAGTTGCGCGATGTTTTGAGTCCCGCCTTTAGGCGGCTAATTGTTGACAACTAAAGCTATGGCCGCCTAAAGGCGGGACTCAAAACGCTGGAAAACTTCTTCGTA
>JAYVJN010000463.1:0-3675 GCA_043769325.1 Acidobacteriota bacterium | reverse complement strand
GTTACGCCCAAGCGCGATAGTTAGATTATGCGGTTCCTAACTGCAAAAGGTGGCCCATGCGCTGTTTCTTAGTTTGCAGGTAATTGCGGGCCGGTTCGGAGGCGTTGATTTCCAGGGCCACGCGCTCTGCGATTTCCAGTCCGGCTTGCTCTAAGGCTTGCAGTTTCAAAGGGTTGTTGGACATCACGCGCAGACGGCGGAGGCCCAGGTCAAGCAAGACTTCGGCGCATTGTTGGTATTCACGCAAGTCCACGCCGAGACCGAGCATTTCGTTGGCCTCGATGGTGTCCGCGCCCTGGTCTTGCAGGGCGTAGGCGCGGATTTTGTTGACGATGCCGATGCCGCGCCCTTCTTGCAACTGATAGACGATGGCCCCGCTGCCGGCGGCTTCAATCAGTTCCATGGCGCGATGCAGTTGCGGGCCGCAGTCGCATTTGGCCGAACCGAACACATCGCCGGTCAGACATTGCGAGTGAATCCGCGCCAGCGTCGGCGTTTTGGCGCACAAATCGCCTTTGTACAAAGCGACAAACTCCTCGTTACTGGTGCGCGAGCGATAACCCGCGATTTTGAATTGGCCGGTTTCTGTCGGCAAATTGGCAACCGCCACGCGCTCTACCGATAACGCTTTGGCCTTAAAGGGGAAAGGGATTGTTGGCAAATGTTCTCTTATACTTATCATTATTTAGACCTCGCAAAAGCTACTGTCCGGCGCAGGGCCGGCAAAACTAACGCCACTTGGGGCCATCCTTCGACTACGCGCACGCTCACGCCAAAATTCCCGACGCGATTGATTAACGCCATTATAGTAGCGCGTCGGAGTATTCGACAAGCGCAGCCGTTTTGGATGCACCCAAAGCGCAAGAAGTTTGCGCCCGTAACATTTTGCAACTAACCGTCTATGCGCGCGTGGAAAGGATTGTGGTTGCGCCGAAATGCGGCACAGGGTATGCTTGAAGTAATGGCGGCGTAGCCTTTTGCGCCCCTTTCCGCGAGAGCGCAACAAGGAGTTTTTTTGCCTGTGGGCCATAACTTAAATCTTGCCAGCCGTCCGTTTCGCAATCGCGGCTTGCCCTGGACTATCGCCGTGCTGTTGTCACTGGTTTCAGTGGCAATCCTGGCGTTTGTTCTCAAGCAGAACGCGCAGGTCAAAGGCGATTTGGAACAGGTCAAAAAAGACATCACCGGCATCAATAAGCAAGTCAGCGAAATCAAACAGCAAGACCAGCAAATTGCCAGCACCCTGACGCCGGAGCAAAAACGCGATTGGCGGGCGGCTTACGGACTGGTCAACCGCAAGCGTTTCCCTTGGTCGCGCCTCTTTGTGGATTTGGAAAACACCTTGCCGCGCAGCGTGCGCGTGAACCGCATTAACGTGCGCGACATTGCGGCTAACGGCGGCGACATCGTTTCCGAGTTTGAACTCGTCGTCCAATCCAAAGACACAGACACCGTGACCGGCATGGTTTCGACAATGGAAAACGGCGGCATCTTTCAAGCCGACATCGTGAACCAGGCTTTGCTCAAAGGCAAAAACGAAAGCGGCACGGAATGGACTTTGCGCGTGCGTTATCGTCCGCGTTCGGGCGTGGCGAGTTCGGCCAACGACACCGTAGCCGCCAATCAAGGAGGCCAGCCATGAGCGAATTAACGGCCCCGCCGCGCCGCCGGCCCATTACCATCGGCCCGCTCGGTTTGCCCGAAGCGATTGTCTTGGCCTTGAGTTTATTGCTCACGCTGGCCGCCGTGTCATCCTATTTTCTGTTCTGGAAACCCAACATCGCGGAGTTAGACCGGCTGCAAAAACAACGCACCGAGGCCCGCGCCGAGTTGTTAAAAATCCAGGAAAAACGCTCGCAAGGCGCGACTACACAGCAACAAGTTGACAACATCGCCGAGAGCGTCACGCGCTTTGAACGCGCCTTTCTGACGCGCCGCGAGACGGGCCGCCTCGCGCTCTATCGCCTTCTCAACGATTTGATGAAACGCAACGCCGTCCGCAATTCATCGGGGCCGACCTACGCGCCGCTCGAACCCTTGAAGCCGGAAGAGGCCAGCCGCCGCACCAATAACGCCGGACAAAAAGGCAATGACCGTTTTCAGACGATTTATCCGGGCCTCAGCGTCAACATGACGATTGAAGGCAAATACGCCGACCTGCGCCGCTTCGTCCGCGATTTGGAGGCAACGGGACAGTTTATCATCATCAACACCGTCGAATTGGAAGGCACGCGCGACCAAAATAAGGACAACCCCAACGCCGACCCCAACGCGCCGTTAGCGCAGCCCACACCGGGCTTACAAAATGACGACAAACGGCGCGGTGAGCGCGTCAATCTGCGGCTGGATTTAGCGGCCTATTTTCAACGCGACAACCTGGCGCAACTAACCAACGCCAACGGAGGGAATTAAGCGATGGCACAACAAAACAACGCAAATCCCCAAAATGAGCGTAGGAAACAGATTATCGCCGGCGTATTAGGCGTGCTGGCGTTGCTGGCGGTTGGCTACACGCTGTTCGGCGGCAGTTCGTCCGCGCCCGTCTCCAAAAGCAAGAGCAGCGTAGTCGGCGGCAACAGCAACACGCAGGCCGAAACTTTCGCGCCCATCCCCGACCCGCGCGAATTGAACGACCCGACGCTCCAACCGGATTTCCAGTTTTTCCCGATTTCTTTCAGCCCGATTCAGCCGGCGTCCGGCGCGGCGGCGCGTAATATCTTCGCGTTTCCCATTCCGCCGCCATACATTCCGCCCACGCCCAAACCGCCGCCGCCATATATTCCACCGTCGCCCACGCCCACGCCGACCCCTGCGCCGCCGCCGCCGTTGCTTTTGGCGTCAGTTTCACCTAACACAATTTATGCGCGGACGGGTGATTTCACGCTCACGGTGGCTGGCGACAAGTTTACGCCGGAGACGCGCATCTTCTTTGGCAGCCGCGAATTAGCGACGCGCTTTGTCAGCCCGCAGCAGCTTATCGCCACCGTGCCAGGCGAACTTATCAATGCCGCCGGCGGGCAGCAAATCATCGTCCGCACGCCCGACGGCGCGTTGTATTCCAATGGGTTCAGCCTCGTCGTCAACGAACCGCCGCGCCCGGACAATTACATCTATGTCGGACTCGTCGGCACGCGCTTTCGCAACGAGACGGCGATTCTCAAAGACAAAAGTAAACAACCGCAAGGGGGCCAGGATTTAGAAACTTACCAACGCGGCGATGTCGTCGGCGGGCGTTTCAAGGTCTTGAACATCAGCGAAAACGAGGTGGTTTTAGTTGACACCGCGCTCAAAGTTCCGCCGTATCGCTTACCCATGACCCGCGATGCTAAAAGTGCCGGCGGCGCAAATCCACAGGGCAATTTTCCTAATCAACCGCGCTATCAGCCACCCAACAAGGGCGACAAGAGCGACGATGACGACGAAGACCCGTAAACCAGGCGGCAGAAGCTATTATATTTACACAAGTTTTCGTGGCGCGAAGCGTGCGGCTTTGCCGCCCCGATGTGCGGCGACGGCTCTGCCTCGCCGGAGACATAACGCCTTTAGTTTCTTTGGAGGCTATGCCTCCGTTGCGGCGGCGTAGCCGCAAAACCAGGGTAGAAGCGGCCCGGAAAGGCATAGCCTTTCCGCACATCGGGCGGCGCAGCCGCAGAAAACATAAAGGTTTCGACTTGT
>JAYVJN010000462.1:0-6238 GCA_043769325.1 Acidobacteriota bacterium | reverse complement strand
TGCGCCTGTTGTTAGCGTTGGGAACCTGACCACCGGCGGCACGGGGAAGACTCCTTTAGTGGCCTGGACAGCGCGAGTTTTAGCGGCGGAAGGCCGTCGCGTTTGCGTGCTGACACGCGGTTATGGGCGGGCGAACCCAAGTGAGCGCGTCTTGGTTTCGGACGGCGCGCAGATTTTCGTTGACGCCCGCAAAGGCGGTGACGAACCGTGTTGGCTGGCGGAAAATTTGTTGGGCGCGGCGGCGGTGTTAGCTGACCGTGACCGCGTGGCGGCGGCGCGTTGGGCTTTGGCAGAACTGCAAAGCGATTGTTTTGTGTTAGATGACGGGTTTCAGCATATACGGCTGGCGCGCGCTTGCGACCTGGTGACGATTGACGCCACAAACCCCTGGGGCGGCGGCTATCTGCTGCCACGAGGACGTTTACGCGAACCTTTGACGGCCCTGCGCCGCGCTACGGCGTGCGTCATAACCCGCGCCGACCAAGCGAATAATCTGGCCGAACTATTAGCCCAAGTAACAGAAATTAGCGGCGGGCGGCCCGTCTTTGCCGCACGGACGAAGGTGTCCGGCGCGCGCCCTCTGTGGCCCGAATACGGGGCGGTTTTGTCCGTTGACACGCCCGTGCTGGCGTTCTGCGCGTTGGGCAATCCGGCGGCTTTTTTCCGGCAAGCAACGGCGGCGGGTTACACTTTGGCCGCACAACAAGCGTTCCGCGACCATCATTATTATCAAGCTCAAGATATGGCGGCACTCGCGCAGAAAGCCCGTGCGGTTGGCGCGCAAGCCTTACTGACCACAGCCAAAGACGCCGTGAAATTGCAGCAAATAGGCAGCGGTTTACCTATTTTTGTGTTGGATATTGAACTGGAAATTGAACGCGAGGGCGAGTTGCGCGAATTGCTGCGAGGCGTTTTGGCGTAGGAGCAGACACTCACGTCTGCCCCTACTGCCTACGAATAATTACCGCAACGGTTCCGGCACGCCTGGCGTGCCCGCCGGTTTAGGTGTGGCGGCTGGTTTTGGCGCGGTTGGCTTTGGTGTTGCCGCCGGGCCGGGTGTCGCGGCGGGTTTAATCGTGCCGGACGGAGTTGGCGCAAGCGAAGGCGTGGCTAAAGGTTTGGGCGTCGCGCCGGCTTTGGGCGTTGCTGTCGGCGTCGGTTGAGCCTTGATGCCGCCGGAGTTGAAATTGGGCACGTTTGCGTTTGGCGCGTTGCTGTTGATAACCGGCGGTGGATAGGACGAATTGATATTGCTCAGGCTAGGCGGCGGGCCGCTGGGGAAAGGCAGCGAAGGGCCGCCTATGCTCGGCCCCGTTCCCGCGCCTGGCAAAGGTGGCGGCATTGAGGAGTTGAAATTCGCGCCGTTGAAATTAGCGTCCGGGGGCGGCAGGCCGCCTTCATTGCCCAGAATCGGCGGGGCCGGATTGACGTTGGCGGCGTTCGGGTCAACCGCCATCGGGTCGTTGGCATTGGCTCCAGGGCGCGAACCGCCGAGGAAAAACCACGCGCCGCCAAAGACCAGAATCATCCCCGCGAGGCCAAAAGTAGCCCAACGCCAAGGGTTTGCGTCTCTGGCGGGCGGCACGGGCGGGCGGGCAACGCCCATTGGTGGAATCACCGGCGGCACATTGCCATAACCGGCGCGATTGCTTTCGTCGTAGCCTTCGGATTGCGGCGGGCTAAATGGCGGCGGCGCGTTGCCATATCCGGCGCGATTGCTTTCGGCGTATTCGTCCGTGTGTGGCAGACTGGCGGCGTTCGCGGCGTTGGGGCGAAAATCATTAACCGGCGGCAGCGGAAGCGGAGCGTCTTCTTCGAGTGGAATAGTAATAGGCGCGCGGATGAAGGTCGCTTCGTCGTCGCGGTCACGCATGAGCGGCGGTTCGGTTAAAAGTGTGGTGGATGCGGCGACACGCGGCGGCGCGGCGATAACTTCTGTATCCACATCGTCTTCGGACAGTATTTCCGTCACGAAGGGGGCCGGTTCTTCGTAAATCTCGGCCAGATTGAGTTGCGCGGTAGGCGTGTCATTTGCCAACGGTTCGGCGATAACTTCTGCGTCCAACGGCGGCGCAACCTCTGTGACAGGGGCGGCGGCGGCTGACGCGAGGCCGGCTCCGTCAAACGGGCAAAGCGAAACCACATCGCGGTATTCGCGGCTACAAACGGGGCACTTTTTCATGCTTTAATCCTTTGGCAATAAATCCGGCGGGGCGTTTGGGCGCATCGCTTATGTGTAAGCGTATCACAGACTTTGCCGCGAACGCAAAAGAAACAGCTTTAACACCGGCGCGTTATTGTCCAAAATGCCCAAGACGCCCTTCAACGGAAAGCGGTAACACTTGCCGGCGCGGGCGTCTTGGTTTTTCCAGCCGTCGTTAAACGGCCTTAGAGTTACGGCTTCAAGACGGCGAAGACGATGAGCAGCGCGAACAGCACGAGCGATTCGATAAGCGCCAGGCCGAGAATCATCAAACGCTGAATTGTGGCTGCCGCGCCCGGATTCCGCGCCGCGCCTTCCGCGCCGGCGGCGGCTACTTTGCCCTGGCCTAACGCGCCCAAACCGGCGGCGATGCCAAAACAGAGGCCCGCGCCGATAGCTTTGTATTTGGAAACGCTAAAAGCGTTGTCCGCCGCGCCGCCGCTGTCTTGCGCAAACACCGAGACGGCAGAAAACATCATTGCCATACTGCCAAAAAAGAGATAACGAAGTTTATTCATAACAATTCTCCCAAAGATTATAAATTCAGTTGAAACTCAACGGCAGCAACAATAACAGTTCCGGCATCGGGGATTATTTCGCTCGCATCCGGTGTTCGCAGCCTGGCCGGGGGGCCGGTACGCGCCAGCAATGTTAGCTTCGTTCAAACGTAAAAAGATGCCACAAAACGAATAATGCCGCAGTGTTTTCAACCAGTGAACGCCTTAACGTGCGCGGTAGCCCGCGTCGCCCAAGAGCGCGCTTCAATCGCAAATTCAAAATTACTAAGCCGTCATAGGCATTTCGTAGCCTTCCACGCCTTCGCCTTCGGTGACGTGACCGTGTTCATCGTGGTGCGGCGCGTGCGAGACTTCGGCCAGATAGACCATCGAAAGCAGCGCGAAAACGAACGCTTGAATAAAGCAGACGAACAGGCCCAAAGGCATCAAAAGCACAGGCACGATAAATTGCGTGACGGGTGGATAAAGCCCCGCGACGGTTGAGGCCAGGGTTTCGTCGGCGAACATATTGCCGAACAGACGCAAGCCTAAAGACATCGGGCGCACAAAGTTACTGACCAGTTCGATAACGAAAATTAGCGGCGCAATCCACCAAATCGGCCCCATCAAATGGCCCAGATGGGCGACGATACCGTTTTCGCTGATGCCGATGTAATTGTAGTAAATAAAGGACGAGATGCCGAGCGCGAAAGTCACGTTAAGCGCGGCAGTCGGGGACATAAAGAGCGGGAAAAAGCCCATCAGGTTGCAGATAAGTATGAGCGTCGCAAAGGTGGCGACGACGGGAAAATACTTCAAACCGTGCGGCCCGATAACGTCTTCAACCAAACCGCGAATCGCCAGCACGCCGGACTCCAGCGTTTGCTGCCCGCCGCCGGGTTCGTCTTCGCTCAATTTTCCCTTGAGAACCCAGATTAAAGCCACTGTTAAAAGACAGGCGATGACGAACATGACCGTGTACCAGGGAATGGCGGTGTCCGGCGCATAGACGCCAAGCATTGTCTCGGCGTCGGAACCGATTTTGCCTAACAGCCAGTCCCACATAGGTTTAGTGGTTTTCAATTGCAATTGGTAAACCGGTTCGCCTAAATAGCGATTGACTAAATCAACTATGACCGGCGTGTGATGCGCGCCTTCCTCAAATAAAAACATCTCTTAAATTCCCTCTTCGGTAAAATAAAACTGTGTCAAAGCTTCCCACATTATCGCGGCGACTAAAGCCGTGAGCCCCATAATAGTTGCGGGTAAAGAAACTACATTCAACAAGGCCGCCGCGCCCGCGACGAGGCCCACAATGGCATAGCGCAGAATGTAACGCGAAGGGCTAACGCTCTGTGGCGTATCGGGTTGCGCCGCCTGGCCTAAGATGGAAGCGACGGCGGTGCTTAACCAGTGATAATTGAAAAAAGCCAACGCGCCGCCCAACATCAGGCCCGTCGTCACGCGCCAGGGGCCTAAAACGACGCTTGCCGCCACCGCCACCGCAATCGCCACGAACATATTGCGCCGCAGTCTGCGTTCAAACGCCGCCAACTCATCGTTGGCGCGTTGCGGGTCATATTCTATTGGCGCAATATCATGGCTCATAACAAAACAGAGCATTCTACACACGGCACGGCACGGTGTCGAGTAACGGCGGCGCACAGTTGTTAATTTATCGGTTGGCGCAACTTTCGCCGGATTGGGGCGACAACTAAAGTGTGGGAATTCTGCGCGCATTACGAAAGGTTGCAAATAATGGGAGTCACAGGGGTTAATGGCAGTAATCAACTTGGGCAATGGGAAGCCCCGCAAGCGGTTGATAACCCAACTGAGAAAAATAATCCGGTTAAAACCGATGGACAGCCAGCCCCGACGGTTAAGCCGGCGGATACGGTGGCGGGCAAGCAATTGATTGACCGGGCCGGGGTTACACAGGCCAACTTGAACGCCCGTGTGGATGAGGCCGCCGCGCCGTTTGATTACAACCAGATTCAAGGCGTGCGCGGTAATCCCAACGTGACGCCAGATTTTATCAAGGGGGTCGAGGGCATGGCGGGGCGTTTGGGAACGAAGCCCGAATACCTGATGTCGGTGATGAGTTTTGAGTCGGGCGGCACGTTTAGCCCCAAGATTCGCAACAGCATCGGGGCGACGGGCCTGATACAGTTTTTGCCAGGCACCGCCAAGGGGCTCGGCACGACCACCGACAAACTGGCGCAGATGTCTTCTACCGAACAGCTAAAATTTGTCGAAAAATACTTCAACTCGCCCAATCTGAAAGGCAAAATCGGCACGCTGGAAGGCACTTACACCGCCGTCCTCGCGGGCAACGCCAAAACCGACCCCAACTCCGTCCTGTTTAAGCAAGGCACGGCGGCTTATCGCGCCAACGCGCCGTTGGATTTCAACCGCGACGGCAACATCACGGCGGGCGAAGCGGTCAATCCCGTCGCGGCGCGGATGTACGGCGGCGTTCGGGCCGTGCAACAGAAATTAGTGGACGGCGGTTTTGTGCCGGAAGCGCAGAAGAAAGGTTTCGCCGATAACGTCTGGGGCGGCAACACTTCCGCCGCCTTGGAGCGTTTTCAGAAGGCTAACGGCCTGCCCGCCACCGGACTCATGGACGATGTGACCGGACGCCGTCTGTTCAATCAGGCGGCGACGCCCGGCCCGACGAACCCGCCGCCCGTTGAGGGGCCGTTGGGCCTCGGCAGCAAAGGGCCGCAGGTTGACGCGCTGCAAGATAAACTCATCAAATTAGGTTACTTAACCCAAGAGCAGAAAGCCACCGGGCCGGGTATCTTCGGCCCGAAAACCGAGGCTGGCGTCAAGGCTTTTCAAAGCGACGTAAAATTGCCCGTCAACGGCAAGTTGGACGCCGCGACTGACAGGGCGATGAACGATGTCATCTCCGGTTTGGGCCGCGACGGGCAGGTTAAAAACGAACAGGTGACGAAGGCCATCCAAGACCGTCTGGTCGAACTCAACTACATGACGCGCGAACGGGTCAACACGGGCTACGGCACTTTCGGCCCGCAGACCGAGGCGGCGGTTAAGGAGTTGCAAAACGACAACGGTATCGCCATGAGCGGCAAAGTCGGGGCGCAAACTTTTCAGGCGATGTTCGACAAAGCCGCTAAACCGAACGCCGGCAACGGCGGCAATAACAACGGCGGCGTCACAACGGCTACCGGCGGACGTTATTACACGGTCAATCCGGGCATTCTCATCTCCAACGATTTGAAACCCAAACTGGAAGATTTCGCCCGCCGTTACTTTGAGGCGACAGGCGATAAACTCCACGTCACGAGCGGTTTTCGCCCGCCGGCGCGTCAGGCCGACGCCATGTACAACCTTATCGCCAATCGCGGCCAGGCCCACGTCCAGGGGCTTTACTCAAACCAAACGGCGGTCAGTCAGATACTCGCGGCTTATCGCGCCAACAGTGGCAGCCGCGCCGCCGCCGTCAACGCCATGACCCGCGTTATCGAACGCCAGGTCGCCAACGGCACCTACATCTCCAACCACCTGCGCA
>JAYVJN010000461.1:0-2747 GCA_043769325.1 Acidobacteriota bacterium | reverse complement strand
CCCGTTAAGAGGCGGTCTCTGACCGCCGGTACTCGTGGCAGCGGCGGCGGTCAGAGACCGCCTCTTAACGATGGGTAAAGTTATTTTTGACCGATTACTAAGTGCGGGCTTCCGCATTGGTGGCTATATTTTTCTCGTTATGTGTGGGGTGCCTAACTTCCAAATAGCTCCACTATAGGGCTGATGCAAAGTAGAAAATAACGCCAAGCCACCTCGCCTGAGGGGTTGACCCCAACCTCACGCCGGCGGTGGTTATCAATTATCATCTATCATTTATTACGGTCACAATACCGGTTTAGCCATAATAAATGATAATTGATAACAGGCGATGCTCTACCCGTACTTTGCATATTCCCTCTGCGTTTATAGCGATTCTCGTTTGCGCCTACCGCCTGCCGCCGGCTACGGCAAACTGTTATAGTTCGCGGGTGTTAAAGGTGTTGCCTTGGCGGATGTCGCCGGTTTCGAGTCCTTTTTTGAACCAACGCATACGTTGGGCTGAAGTGCCGTGGGTGAAGGAATCGGGGACGACGTAGCCTTGCGTGCGTGATTGCAAACGGTCGTCGCCGACGGCGGTGGCGGCGTTCAAGGCTTCCTCCAAATCGCCGCGTTCAAGAACGCCTTTTTGCATCGCGTAACGCGCCCACATACCGGCGTAGAAATCGGCTTGCAGTTCGAGACGGATGGACAAATCGTTGGCTTGCGCTTCGTTCCAGGCTTGGCGTTGCGCGGCTTCCACCTTGCTGCTGGTGCCGAGAAGTTGCTGTATGTGGTGGCCCACCTCGTGCGCGACGACATAAGCCTGGGCGAAATCGCCGGGGGCCTCAAAGCGCGTTTTCATCTCGCGGAAAAAGGCGAAATCAAGATAGACGTTTTTATCGCCGGGACAATAAAAAGGCCCGGCGGCGGCTTGGCCCAACCCGCAAGCCGTGTTCACGCGGTTTGTGAACAGAACGAGTTTGGGCGGGCTGTAACGCCGGCCCGCTTTCTGGAAAACGCCGTTCCAATAGTCTTCCGTGTCCGCCAGGACGACGCTGATGAACTGCTTCGCATCGTCGTCCATTTTTTGCGCGTTGGGCCGCGTGTTGGTTTGGGTGGGCGCGGGTTGCGTAGGCGCGTTGCGTAAAAATCGCTGCGGGTCAAAGCCAAATATCAACGCCAAAATGATAATAATGAATGTGCCGCAGCCACCGCCGGCGATAACGCGCCCGCGCCCGCCGCTACTTTCGCTGCCGTCGCGGATGTCTTCCACATTGTCACTTTGCCGCCGGTTTTTCCAAAGCATATCTTAGTTTTCACCTTCAAAAAATTGATATTCACACACTGTCGCGCCGTTAATTCGTCGGGCCGTTTGCGGTCTGCGGGCAGTGCGTCTAAACTTTACCCATAAACCGCGCGTAAAACAAGTAAAGTTACGTCCTTTAGCCGCGAGGAAATCATGTTCAGAGGAGATATTTTGTGAGAAAGATACAGACCGTTTCAGCCCTTTTAGTTTTCGTTTCGTTGGTGTGCGCCGCGTTTCCGGTTAGCGCGCAGGAGTGGAAATATCCGTCGGCGCGCAAGATTGACCACACGGATACTTATTTTAGCATGACCGTCGCCGACCCTTACCGTTGGATGGAAGACGATAACGCGACGGACACCAAGTCTTGGGTGGAAGCGCAAAACGCTTTGACTTTCAACTATTTAGCAAACATCCCTTACCGCCAGGCCATTAAGCAACGGCTGGAACAGCTTTCCAATTACCCGCGCTACACCGCGCCCTTTCGCAACGGCGAGACCTATTATTTCTACAAAAACGACGGGCTGCAAAACCAATCCGTGCTGTACCGGCAAAAGGGCATCATTGGCGCGCCCGAAGTGGTCATTGACCCCAACACTTTGTCGAAAGACGGCACCACGCGACTGGCCGGTTTTAATCTCTCGAAAGATGGCAAATACGCGGTTTGCGCGATTTCGTTGTCCGGTTCGGACTGGCAGGAATACCGCGTGATGGACACCGCGACCAAGCAATTTTTGCCCAACGATGTGCTGAGTTGGGTTAAGGTATCCGGCTCGTCCTGGCGCGGGCCAGGCTTTTATTACAGCCGCTATCCGGCCCCGGAAAAGGGCAAGGAACTCTCGACCAAAAACCAGAACCACCAGGTCTTTTATCACCGCGTCGGCACGCCGCAGAGCGCGGATGAGTTGGTTTTTGAAGACCCCACGAAGCCTTCGGCCTTCAATGGCGTCGGCACGGACGAGGACGAGCGTTTCGCTTTCCTGACGCGCTCAGACCGTAGCGTAAAACAAGGCAACTCAGTCTTTTATCGTGACGACGCGAAGGGCGAGAAAGAGTTTAAGCCACTCATTCCCGACATCGGCGATTTCAACTTCGGCGTCCTTGATTTCGTCAACGGCAAATTCCTCGTCACTACTAATAAGGGCGCGAAAAATCGCCGCATCGTCGCCATTGACCCCGCCAAACCCGACGAAGCCAACTGGCAAACCATCGTCCCCGAAAGGACGGAACCCCTGAGCGGCATCAGCACCGCCGGCGGAAAATTATTCTTGTCTTACTTAAAAGATGTCACGACAAGAACTTACGTCTATGACACGAACGGCAAACTGGAAAATGAAGTGCAGTTCCCCGGCGTCGGTTCGGCGGGCGGCTTCGGCGGTAATAAGGACGACAAGTTTGTCTTTTACAGTTTCACGTCCATCACCACGCCGCCGGTGCTCTACCGTTACGATTTGAAAAACCGCCG
>JAYVJN010000460.1:0-6701 GCA_043769325.1 Acidobacteriota bacterium | reverse complement strand
CAGCCAACGGTCAACCAGCGCGGCGTTGGTCGCAGCTTCGTTTTTGTAGTAGCCCGCCATCACGTTCGGCCCACGTGCGATGACTTCGCCCACGCCGGTCACGGGGTTCGGGTCAAGAATTTTCACCTCCACGCCCGGCAGCGCGTAACCCACGCTACCCGCCAGCAAGCCGTTGGCAGGCCGCGTGACGGTCAGCACGGGCGCGGCTTCGGTCAGTCCGTAGCCTTCCAGAATAGTGAAGCCGAGTCCGTGAAAGTCCTTTTGTATCTTCTCGTTAAGCGCGCTGCCGCCGGAGATGAAGTAGCGTATGCGCCCGCCCATGCCTTGATGTATCGGGAAGAAAAGGACTTGGCCGAGATTGAACGGCGAGTTGTTGCGAATCCACGAATTGGCGGCGATGAGTCCTTCCATTAATTCGCCAACCCATTTGCCTTGTTCGTTAAAGCGGTTTTTGATACGGCGGTGCAGCAGTTCCCACAGCGCGGGGACGCCTACCAACCCCGTAACGTGGCCGTTTTTGATGGCTTTGTTGAGGCTTTCGCCGTTCAATTCTTCAAGGTAAGTGATTTGCGCTCCGCGACTTAAAGGCGCGAGAAAGCCCGCCGAAAACTCAAAAGTGTGGTGCAAGGGCAAGACCGACAGAGTGCCGTCGCCGGTGTCCATGTCCACGACTGAGGTGAGCATCGAAGTCATGCTCGTAAAATTCTTGTGCGTGAGCATGACGGCTTTGGGCTGGCCCGTCGTGCCGGATGTGAAAATGAGCGAGGCCACGCTGTTCGCGGACGGTTTTTTCTTGGGGATGAGCGCGGTGTGGGCGGCCTCTGCCGCTTCATCGGGCATGGCGAAGACTTCTTCAAAGAGCCACAGCTTTACACTAAGCCCTGCATTTGCCATGCTTGCGGCTAATTCAGGGTGCTTCTCCCGCATTTCCACACTGAGAACAATGGCAGAGGCTTCGCCCGCGCCGGCGAACTTTACGATGTCTTCGGTGCGTGATTCAGGGTCAAGCGGGATGCAGGTTGCGCCCGCTTTCATCACGCCGAAATAGGTCATGCCCCATTCGGGCGCGTTGTGGCTGAGAAGCATCACGCGCTGCCCGTGCGCGATGCCGTTGACGGCGAAGAAAGCGGCGGCGCGGGTCGCTAACTCCTGTAAATCCTGATAGGTATATTGCTCTTTGCCGCCGTTGCGCTCAATCCGCATGGCGACGCGGGTGGAATGCAAGCGCGTCGTGGTCTCAAACATTTCGAGCAAATCGCGGTAACTCGGCACGCGCTTGGGCTGGGCGCGGAGTTCGTCTTCGAGCGTCGGGAAAACCCACTTTTTGAGGCCCGCAAAATGGACGTTCATCCAATAATCGTACAAATCGAAAGTTTCAGGATTCCAAGGTATTAAATCTTTCTCCGCTTCGGGGATTTGGGCGAAAAGGGCGCGGGTGTTATCGGCGCGGTAGGTATATTCATTCTCGCAAGTGAAGGGTTTGAATAGCTTAAAGGCTTCTTCGATGTCGTGGGTCTGTTTTTCAACTTCCTCCAAGCGGTCTTTAGCTTGTCCGATAACGTCATTCAAACGTCCACCGCCCCAACGCGGATTTACACGGTCAAGTAAGGTTTGGCCTAACTTGGCGGCCTTATTGAACATCGGGGCTGAACGTCGCTCGAATTGTTCGTAACTGACGGTGCGCGATTCCATGCGGCCTTGCAGTTGGTTGAGCAGTTTGACGCCGCTTTCCTTGTCGTCGTAATGGCGGCGTTTATACATCCCCACCAATTCGACTATCCGCTTCATGTTCATAGGGTTAGAGTCACCCGTCGCGGCCTGGTAAACCACCGGCGCGTCGTCTCTTTGGAGAATCTGCGCGGCCCCGGCCAGCATCACGGCGCACACCTGGTCAACCGGCGTTACATCCAGAATCAGGTTGTCGTTGGCGGGAATGATAACCTGGCCTTTGAACGACAAGAAGATAAGCGGGGCCGTCGTGGTAAAGCCCTCGTTCCAGCCGGGAAACGGGTAATGATAGGCCGATTCGACGATGCTGGGCCGCACAATGGCTTTGACCAAGCCCTCTTCGGCGGCCACGAGTTGCTCGCCCAAACTCTTGGCGTAGGTGTAGATATTGGGCCAGCCCCAGAATTGCGCGCGTTCCATGCCGACATCCGTTAGGCGTTGGCGTATCCACACTTTGCGCTCGCGGGCGACGGCCAAACCGAGCGCGTCGGGGTCGTTATCGTCGCGGCCCTCTTCGATAAAACGCTGGCGGGCCAGTTCGCGGAAACGCGCCGTCTGCATCGAATCGCGGGCCTCTTCGCGCACCCGTTCCGAAAGTTTGCGGCACTCGTCAATTTCCTGTTCGGCAGAAAATTCCACGCCCGGCAGTTCCTCGCGGCGCGGGAAATACCCGACGACGGGTTCGTTTTCCCACACCGCGCCGCCGCGATTTCCCGCCACAAAGCAGGTCGAGACGTGTACCAGCGCGGGCCGCTTCATGCGTTTCGCCAGCGCGATGACGTTGCGCGTGCCGACGACGTTGGTACGCAAAGCGGTTTCCAAAGGCGGCGTGAAATTGACGTTGCCGGCGTTGTTGAGCGTCACATCAACCGTGTCCATGATGCGCTGCAACTCGTCTTCGGGGATACCCAGATTGGTCTCGCCCACGTCGCCGTTGACGGGCACCACCTTGTCGCGGATAAAGCCCTCGAAGGCCCCGCCGTAAAGCTCGCGCAAAGGGTCGAAGGGCCGCGCCGTGATGACGTTGTTCCAAAAGCGCGTCTCGGATTCCTCCTGCGAACGCGCCCGCACGGTCACATACACTTTGCCCACATTCGGGAAACGGTGCAGCAACATACTCAACGCCACCTTGCCGATAAAGCCCGTTGCGCCGATGATAAAGAAATTCTTGCCGTTAAATGTTTCTGTCGGAGAAAGCCTCATAAAATTAACCGCGAAAAACGCGAAAGACACGAAATAAAGACATTTACAAAGGATGTCTGTGGCGTTTGGGTGTATGTTATAGAAAATAAAGCCAGCGAAAAAGTTCAAAACACGCGAAAACTGCCTAATGTTCTGAAATAGTCAGTGAATTTGAGCAGCGAACGTGTTCTTTTCGCGTCTTTTGCGGTTAATTCTTCCAGCGCGGATTGGTTAAAGCGATGCGTTCGTATTCAAGTTTCGGAAAGTGGCCGAAGTTGATAAGCAGAGCCAATTCGTAATCTGTCGCTTTCAAATAATTGAAGGCTTGAGCGCGATGGTTGTCTTCAAGTTTTTGGACAGCTTTCAGTTCAACTATGATTTTACCGAAGCACACAAAATCCGGCTGGTAAAATTGCTCCAGTTTGCGACCGCGATATTGGATTTCTAATTTAGGTTGGGCTACAAAAGGAATCTCGGCAAATTCAAACTCAATGGCGAGGCATTCCTGATAAACCATCTCCAGAAATCCGCAACCTTTGTCTTTATAGACATTAAAGCACGCCCCCATAATGGCGTAACTTTCCTCTTTGTAAAGCAATCCTGACATAACATCTCCTGAGATTAACCGCGAAAGACGCGAAACACACGAAAAAGAACACGCGATTTTGGCGTCTTTGGGTTGATTTCGTTCATCTCGCTTCTTAACCTCATTCAAAATGGTTCCATTTTGAATGAGGAATAATTTCTCTTTTTTCGTGTCTTTCGCGTTTTTCGCGGTTAATTTCTTACTCCATCTCACAAATTCCGATGATGGGTTGGTGGAGCATAGTGATTTCCGCCGAGCGTCCGTGCGTGGAGCGGGCCATAGCGATGGCTTCGGTGAGGTTGTCGGCGCGTTCCCAGCCGAGCATGGCGGGGACGTGGGCGTTTTCCGCGCCGGCGGCGATGACGCGCCCGACGTGTTGGCGTCCGTTTTCGCCCCAGTACCACATGAAAAAGCAGTGCGCGCCGTGATAGGCGTTGCCGCGCCGGTACATCTCAACGTAAGCGGGATTGGTGGCAAACTCGCGCTCGTATTTTTCGCGCAAGTAAAAAGCGTCGCGCGATTCGGGCAACAGGCGGTGGAAAAACTCAATGTAAGACGGGTGGAAATTGTGGTCAAACTCGTCAAAGCAAGGGTGTTGCACGATGAGCGTGCCGCCTTTTCGCAGGAGCGGCTTGTTTTTGTACATATTGAAGTGATAGCCGAGGGCCATCACTTGCACCAGCAAAGGGTTGAGCGCGGAATAGACGTTGTAGGGCGAGATGTCGGGGATGCCCGTGATGAGGATGTCGCACTGGCCTTTCACCGGAATCATATACTGCTGGTAGTTCTTTTCCAGAATCTTGTTATGGACGGGTTCGGTTTTGCCGGCGTAACAAGCAATCAATTCATACTGCGCGGGGATGGCGTGCAGCAACTTACGTCGCGCGGCGCGGGGCAGTTTGCTGAAGGTGCGTTTCATCGCCTCCCACTTGAGCCTGTCGGCAAACGTAAAATCGTCCTCGTTTTTGGTCAGGATGTCATATCCTTCGCCGAACATACGGTTGTTGAGCGCGGTTTCGATGTGAAAGACCTTGACGTTTTCGTCCACCAATTGGCCCAGACGGTGAACTTTGTGGTTCAACTCCGACGCCGGCGGATACATATAACTGTCTGAATCGCGGATGGTTTGCGGTTCGTGGTGGGCGCGTAACGATTCATAATCACATAAACCGACGGCGACGCTCTTGTGGCCGCCGTCCATCGGCACAAGGTTGATGTTGAGGTAAATGAGCAAATCGCTTTCGGCGCAACGGCGGTTGATGCGTAAGGGTTCGTTGTGGCGCGTGTAGCCCAAAGTGATGAGTCCGTCGTCGTCCTCGGCGTCGTGGTTGTAGTAGCGTTCGGGGTAAAATTCGTTATGAATTTGCGACCCAACCATGCGCTTCATTTCCCACTCGGTCATCTTGCGGTGCAGAGAATTGGCGATGATGAGATGCACATCGTCAACGCCATTGGCGTCGAGCATATCCAAGACGATTTCCAGCATCGTCTGGCGCATATCGGGCGTCGCCATCGGCGGCAGCGGCAGCGAGATGTCGTCCATCGCAATCGTGACCTTCATGCCTGGTTCGAGTAAAGCATAAAGCGGTTCCATTTCGAGCGGATGGTTCAGCGCGTAGCGTATCGCGGCCTCGCGGTTAGGCAAACCCTTTATCGGCGGGTTCGGGTAAATGACCCGCGTGCCGATAGGCAGGTCTGCCAAGACAAAATCCTCGCCGTTGGGCAGAATGCGCGGCGCGCTGTCGCGGTCAATGTAAACGATGGATTCGTGCGTTTTGCGTCGTAATTGGAGTGCCATAACAACTAATGGTGGTAGAAAACTGTCGTCTGTCCGATACGGTTTATTTGCGCGCGCGGTGGAACGGGTCACATCTATGACTGTTCTGAAACTCTTTGGCTATTGCCGCATGACAGCGTGGGCAGGTGAAATAACCGCCGCCGCGCTGCACCTTGATAGGTTGTTTTGCCGCTTCCTTGACTTTGGGGGCGGTTACTTTTTGCCGCTGATAAGCCGTTGATTCCTCGTTGAAGGCTGCGGCGCGGACAGCTTTGCAAAACTGTATTTCCCGCGCTACCGTTTGGATGTTTAAGAACCCATTGGCGACCAGGATATAGCAAATGTCGCGCATACGTTCTTCGCGGTGGTCTTTTACTAATACGGCCTGGAGTATATTAAGCTCTCTTGGGTGAAATAAATCCAGCGGGAAAGTTTCCTCAATGTGGCCTTCCACCGCATTCACCTCAGACTGTGGAATTGCCGAAAAATGCCCCCGCGGGAATTTGCCGCCGTCCGATTGCGTAAAGACGTAATAAACTACACCCTGCCTGAATATGTAGTGTATTTTCTTGCCTTTAACTTCAGAATAATACTCAAGATTAGTTGTTTCCACCTATTGTTTTCCTTATGCGCGGCAATCCGCAAGTAAAATTATCGTGTCCAGTTTTTGTCCAAAATAGCGACAGTTTCAATAATCGTTTCAACCGCGCGGATATAAAAATCTTGATTGATATTCTGAAACTCATCGGTTGCTTTGTGGTAATCCTTGTGGTCTTCAACTCCGAAATAGATGAAAGGGATTTTCTCAAGATGAAACGGAAAGTGGTCGGATTGATTAGTCCAGTCGTCGCTTTTAAGTTCGGGCGTATCATGTCCGGTTAAAAGTTTGACGCGGGCTTTGGCTTTGACAGAATCCAGATGCGGTTTGAGCCAAGGGTAATGGAACGCACCCGACACATAGAGTTCGTTGCGGTCATTGTGGCTAATCATATCCAGGTTTACGTTAAGCAACACAGATTCTTTTGCTACCGGCAGCGCGGATACAAAATGACGGCTTCCTTGCAAACCTATTTCCTCGGCATCAAAGGCAACGAATATCAGTGAATTTGCGGGGCGATGTTCCTTAAAATAACTGGCGATAGCGAAAAGCGCAGCAGTGCCGGAAGCATTATCATCCGCGCCATTGAAAATTTGCCCGTTTTTTACGCCTAAATGGTCATAGTGGGCAGTAATTATTATGTACTTTTCAGGGTCATTTTTACCTTTTAGATAACCAATGATATTTACGCCTTTAGGATTGCCTGACTTGCCACTGAGTTTCACTGGAAACTCTTGCAAAAAGGAGCCGCCATTCGCGGTTAAACCAGCTTCCTTGAAGCCGCTAAGAATAAATTCCTGTGCTTTAATAATGCCTGGTGTACCCGTGCC
>JAYVJN010000459.1:0-3702 GCA_043769325.1 Acidobacteriota bacterium | reverse complement strand
TCCCCACATTGCGCTGCGCTTCATGCGGGGCTAGGTTTATGCCGTCTGCCTTCGCAGACTAAGAGTCGCGTTTATCTCAACTCCCGCGTAACGTGAGTTGATAAGTGTTAGGCGATACTTTAAGCGAATTATTCCAGGACGCGCAGAATCAAGCACTTCAGGTAATGATTTTGTCTGCGCCTTGTTATGGCGGGGTAGGACATTCAATGTCAGTGCGTGGCGTTATTAAACTAAACCGCGTCTGGTATTCGGCAGAGGTGATGAACGCGCAGACCATCGCATTCTGGCCCGTCGCGTCGCGTAAGGGGAAACGGTTTACTCCGCGTAACCAAAAATTCAGGCCCGGCATATCGGGGTCACGCCGCAGGTAGCCAAAGTATTGCGTCAGGACAAATGCGCGGCTATATTCCGCGTCAATAAAGGCGCGGTTGTTAATTGGGTTCGTCGCCGCGTTGTCGTCTGCCAGGCGATTTAAGGCGCCGCCGCGTCCGTTTGTATTATGTACGGCAATGAGGGCGTCACGTTGGCTGGTCAGATTCGCTCCTGTTGCCGCCTGAATGTTGGCGAGAAGGGCGTCCACAAACTGCGCCGCTGTCTGTGATAAAGGATAGCGCGCGGTAAACTCCACCCTTTGCACAAAAGCACCGGCAAAAGCTAATTGCGCTGCGGCCAAATCTGCGCTACCGACCACGCGGGCGCGGTCATTGACGAATTTCTCATAAGCGGGAATATGCGAAGCCCGCCAGGGGCAGCCGGCTTGTTGACAGTAGGGGTTGGCATCATTGTCGCCTGGCGCATTGGGAAAGGGTTGGGCGTTACCGTAGGCGGCGCGGTATAAACGGTAAACATAAGAGCCGGTTTGCTGAAATTCTTGCTCGTAAAAGAAAGCATTCGAGACTTGCCAACGCCGCTGGCTGATACAAACCGGATTACCGTTACAGGGTTGTGTGATTTGTCCCGTCCAAAAATTCAGCCCGGCTTGGTCAGGAACACGCGCGAGAAAGTCGTAGTATTGCTGCCGCACGAAAAAGCCGTGTGTCTCCAGTGGGTTCGTGGTAATCGGAGGCGCGTCGTTATCATTGATGGTGATGGTGGCGTTGACGGGGCCGTTGAGAGTTGCGCCCTGCGGATTGCTCAAGATAACACTGAACTGCTGTGAGCCATCCACTAATGCGTTATCTTCCAAAATAATTGTGATGGTTTTGAGGGTTTCGCCCGCCGCGAAGCTGAGAGTTCCGCTATTGGTTATGTAGCGCGTGCGTTGTGTAGCTGTGCCGTCCAAAGTGGAGTAGTCCACGCTGGCTGCCAGATTGTTCAAAGTGGCGAGGGTAATGGTCAGAGTAATTGTGCCGCCACCTTCGTTAACCGTGTAAGTAGCGGGAAAGAACTGCACTGTGGCGTCGTCATTGATTATTGTCCCGCTGCCGAGCCCGTCGCTAATGGTCGCGTTCA
This sequence comes from Acidobacteriota bacterium, assembly GCA_043769325.1. Taxonomy (GTDB): domain Bacteria; phylum Acidobacteriota; class Blastocatellia; order Pyrinomonadales; family Pyrinomonadaceae; genus JAYVJN01. The sequence continues at coordinate 2,250 of JAYVJN010000459.1, read as the reverse complement.
CGGGGTTGGTCAGATTGACGCTGAAAGTCTCATCGGGTTCAACCTGCGCATCGCCATTGACCCCGACAGTAACCAACTGCGCGGTTTGACCGGGGACAAAGGTGAGCGTGCCGCTGGTAGCCGTGTAGTCGCTGCCCGCTGTCGCGGTGCCGTCCGCCGTCGCGTAATTAACTGTTATGGTTTGAGGTAAAGGGGTTGAAAGCGAAACCGTGAAATTAAAGTTGGTAGTGCCGCTATTGCCTTCGCTTAAAGTGACGTCGTTGACTGCGATTGTTGGCTGTGGGTTGGGGTCGGGGTCGTTGTCAATAATGGTTAAAATCGCGGTATTGGGCACGCCAAGCATAGAACCGCCCGTCGGGTTGCTTAAAGTCAGATTGACAGTTTCGTCCGGTTCATTGAGCGCATTATCAATAATCGGAATAGTGAAAGATTTGCTGATGGGGTCGCCTGGCATGAATGTCAATGTGCCGCTCGTAGCCGTGTAATCACTGCCAGCCATGGCAGTGCCATTGCTGGTGGCGTAATTCACTGAAACTGCGTCAGCTATATTGCCAAGCCCCCGGACGTCAATAGTGGCGGTTCCGGCGTTTTCATTGACGCTGTATGTTGCCGGAAAGAGCTGAAAATAAAAGTCGTCGTCGTTGACAATTGTGCCGCTGCCGAGGCCGTCGCTAATGGTCGCGTTCACAGGGTTGGTGAGATTGACACTGAAAGTCTCATCGGGTTCAATTTGCCTATCACCGTTGACCGAAATCGGAAAATCCACAGAACGACTATAGGGGGGAATGACGAGCGTGCCGCTGGTGGCGACATAATCGCTTCCTGCTGTCGCTGTGCCGTCGGCCGTACTATAATTAACAGTGATGGGTTGTTGTGACCGGCCTGACACAATTGTAAAGAAAAAGGAGTTAGGGCCGCTATTGCCTTCGTTTCGCGTCCGATCACCAAGAGAAATAGCCGGTAGCGGATCGTTGTCAATGATGGTTAAAACAGTGGTGTTAGGCGTGCCAAGTGTTGCGCCGGTCGCGTTCCTTAAAATCAGGTTGATGGTCTCGTCACCTTCAAAAACATCATCGGGACAGATAGAAACTCTATATGCCCTGTCAGTGGTATCTCCGGCAACCCAATTGAAGTTGGTTTCAATTCTCTCAAGATAATCTGCGCCGCCTGAACAACTTATTCCATGAAGTGCCGTGCCGCCGCTAGTGAGTTGAGCAATAACTGAAGCCGCTCCAGTGCTATCGGAGCGCGTGATGGTAATTAAAGCTTCTGTGCTACTTTCAGCCACACTGAAGGTAGCACTACTAAATTGCACTGTGCCAGACAACTGAGAGTTACTTTCCGCCGCCTTGTTGCCGGAACTATTGCCGGATGCGTTAAAGCCAGTGTCCAATTCGCCTCTATCTGCCTTAGCCAACCGTGACAGATGCGGCAAATCTCCTACGCCAGCCAGACACAACAGCAAGACTATTGCACCCAAACGATAACCCGATAAGTATTGTAGCCGACGCGAGCTTTTGTCCATCTTGCAGCTTCCTCATTTAACTCTCGTTGGCAGACAATAGCATAAAGGGCCTCTCTAAAACAACATATTTTCGCGGCGAATTACTACAACACGCGCAGAATCAAGCATTTCAGGTAATGCGTTTCCGGCACGCCGAGTAAGACGGGGTGGTCTGTGGCTTGCATTCTTTTTTCGACCAATTGCACGCGCCGGCCTGCGTCTGCGGCGGCTGTGGCGACGGTTTCGAGGAAAAGCGTTTCGTTGAGATGATAGGAACAGCTACAAGTAATGAGCGTGCCGCCGGCGCGTAGCAATTTCAGGGCGCGGAGGTTTATTTCCTTGTAACCGCGCACGGCCCCGGGCAAACTGGCGCGGTTTTTGGCAAAGGCCGGCGGGTCGAGAATAATGGTGTCAAACTTTTCGCCCGCGCCTTCAAATTCGCGTAGGGCGTCGAAGACGTTGACGGCGCGGAAAGTTACGTTGGCGGCTTCGTTCAAGGCCGCGTTGCGCGTTGCGGCGGCGACGGCGTCTGCCGAAATGTCCAAGCCCAGCACGCTCTCGCACACGGGCGCGATGGACAAAGCAAAGCCGCCGTTACAAGTGAAACAATCCAGGGCTCGCCCGTGCGCATGACGCCGCGCGGCCTGGTGGTTTTCGCGTTGGTCGAGAAACGCGCCGGTTTTTTGCCCGCCCAAAGGCGCGACGGCAAAGCGCGCGCCGTGTTGCGTGATTTCCAGTAAATCGGG
>JAYVJN010000458.1:0-2787 GCA_043769325.1 Acidobacteriota bacterium | reverse complement strand
ACGGCGGGCCAGCGCGTCGTCGTTGGTCACAACTACACCGCCTTCGCCCGTCGTGATGTGTTTGCCTTGTTGCAAACTAAAGCAGCCGATGGTGCCGATAGTGCCGGTCTTTTTGTTGTCGTAAGTGGCGAGAAATGATTGCGCGTTGTCTTCGATAACGGGCAGTTCATAGTGGTGCGCCAAGTCCATGATGTCGTTCATTTCACAGGGGTTGCCGAAAAGATGCGTGACGATGATGGCTTTGGTGCGGGGGCTGATGCGCTTTTCGATGGTGCGCGCGGTGACGTTGCAGGTGCGCGCGTCAACGTCGCAAAAGACGGGAATCGCGCCTTGATAGAGAATCGGCGTCAACGCGCCCATGTCGGTAATCGAAGTCGTGATAACTTCGTCGCCGGGTTCCAAATCAAGCGCGGCGATGGCGCAATGAATAGCCGCCGTGCCGGAAGCGCAAGCAAAGGCGTGTTTGACGCCGAACATCCGCGCAAAGCGTTCTTCAAATCGTTTGGTAAAATTGCCTTTGGTGCTGGTTAAAGTGCCGCTTTCGATTACCTGGCGCAGCATTTCCATCTCTTCGGCGCCGAGCGTGCGGCCCGTCGCGTCCTGGTCGGACGGCAAAGTCATAAGTTCAGTTGGCGTTAAAGTTGTTGCGTTCATTATTATTCCTAATTGTTGTGTTGAAACTCTTTGAGGGGGAATACAGGGCCGAGCAATCTAAGCTCAAATCCAAAGAAAAAACGAATAGGGCAGAAATTCCTAAAATATCAGAGAACAAGTCAATACCCTCTGTGGTAGCGGGTAGGTTGAAGAACAAGTCAGTACCACCTGCGGTAGCGGGTGGGTTTTGCGTGTCGGCCTAAGTTTGACGGAAGACTAAAGTACTTCCCGCGCTGACTTTAAGGCTGCGTCATCCATTTTCTCAGTGCTTTCGGGCAACAAAGGCACGGGCGGCACACGACTGAACCGCAGCCGCACAAGCCGCGACATCAGCTTTAAGTGGCCGGCGATGGTGCGTCCGATTTTCATCTTTGACTCGCCGAAGAGCCGCACTTCCAGAGTTGACGGATATTCGACGACCCGTGCGCCGCTTAAATCCAGTTTGCCCAACATTTCCGCGACGCCCAGAAAGCCGCTTTCTGCCAGCGCAACGTGCTTGACTACGCTGCGGCGATAGACGCGAAAGCAACTCGTGTAGGTGTAAAGCGGCTGGCGCAGAATTTTGCGATACAACCACGACGCGCCCCGCGAGAGCGACAAACGCCAACTCGGAACGTTGCGCACGGCCCCGTCAGGGTGATAAGGCGAGGCCGTAACCATAGCAACATCATCAGTTAAAAGCGGAATCATGCGGCCTAATTCGTGCGGGTCATATGTGCAATCGCAATCCATGGAACAGACAATCTCCGTCTCTGCTGCGCGTAAACCTGTCAGAATCGCCGCCGCCACACCGCCGTTTTGCTCGTGGCGCACGAGTGTGTAGCGCGGATTGTTGCCAAATAATTCATGTAGCAAGGCCCACGTCTGGTCGCGGCTGCAATCGTCCACAAAAATAAACCGCAAGTCGTATTTTGCGCCCAGTTTGGCCTCCACGCTATGGAGCGTGTTCGCCAGATACGGCAACGCTTTTTCTTCGTTGTAGCAAGGAATGACGATGCTGACCGGCGCGCCCGGCAACGCGGGACGCAAAGGCGGCAACGGCCCGGAAAGAATCTCCGGCGTCACGGGGCGAATCTCGCCCGCCGTCTGGCGCGTGTCTATGCTCAGATATTCCGCGCCGCCGACGAATTTATACTGGCTCAGGTAATCCTCTAAAACCCAACGCATCTTGTCCAGTTTGCGGTAGTGGCGCAGCCGCGTGAGCGCAGAGGCGTTAATGCGCGGCTGTTCGGGGTCAAGCTCCCAAACGTGGAAGTACATGACAAACGGTGCTTTAGAGCGGCGATTCCAACGCGCTACGGCGTGTTTGACGAGCGTGTGCGGAATCTGCCGGAAATAGTTGCCGCCGGCAATCGGCACCACCAAGGGGCCAAAACGAACCGACGAATAGGGAAATTCCCAGAGCCGCCGCCCGCCGGCTTCATGGACAAAAGCAAAACGCAGGTCATTGTTTTGGCTGGCGGCGCGTTTGTGGGGCATGACGCTTGAATCGTAGGCGTAACCCTCTTCGGCCAGTATGTTCAACGCCCATATATCTTCTGGAAGGTATAACTTCTGCGCGGCGCGATAGCCGACGATGCGCTGGCCGCTGGCGCGTTGCAGGGCTTCGCGTGCGCGCGCCAAATCTTCGCGGAACTCTTCCGGCGTCAACTGTTGTACGCTGCGCGGATAATAGCCGCGACTGGCGATTTCGTGGCCCCGTTCGGCTACTTCGCGCACCAGTTCCGGCTGTTGGTCGGCAATGCAACCCAAGACAAAAAACGTCGCTTTGATTTTATACTGGTCGAGTAAATCCAATGCCTTGCGCGTGTTTTGCGCGAACCGCGTCTCAAAACGGTACCATTGCCCGCTCTGAATCAGACGGTTAAACGCACCGACGTGGAAATAATCTTCCAGTAAAACCGTCAGGAGATGCTGTTTTTCATTTGTTGAATCAGGAGCCATCTGATTATGTCTTGCGGTTGCGGATTTTTCGCCGCCAGACCGCCCGCTTTAAGAAAAAAATTCTTTCAGCAAAAAGCTGTTCTTTGAACTTTGAACTTTGAACTTTGAACTTTGAACCTTGAACCTTGAACCTTGAACTTTGAACCTTGAACCTACAACCTGGCAACGCCTTTATGAGCGCGTAACTTT
>JAYVJN010000457.1:0-5604 GCA_043769325.1 Acidobacteriota bacterium | reverse complement strand
TGGACGCGAAACCAATTCGTCGCCACAAACAAAAGCGGGACGACAATCAGCGAAACAAGCGTCAGTTTCCAGTCCAACGCGGCCATGAAAGCGATGATGACGATAATCGTCACGAGGTCGCCGAAAAGGTCAGAAATGCCGGCGGTAAAGAGTTCGTTGAGCGCATCCACGTCCGACGTGAGCCGCGTCATAATGCGTCCGACGGGCGTGTGGTCGTAGTAGGAAACTTCTTGTTTCTGCAACTTAGCGAAGATTTCCGTGCGCAGGTCGTACATCACGCGCTGCCCGATGGAGTTGAGCCAAACATCCTGCAAATACGAACAGACCAGGCGCGCCGCCAATGTCCCCAAATAGAGCAAGGCGAAAAAACGCAGACCGTCGTAAAGATTTTTGGCAATATAGTTGTCAATCGTGTGCTGCACGATTTTCGGCCCCACCGCCTGCAAAATCGTCAGCGTCAGCGTGACGATTAACGCCGGAACCAGCGTGGCGCTATACGGGCGCAAATAGCCGAACAGACGCCGCGCCACACGGAAATCGTAAGTCTTTCCAATGGCTTCTTCTTCGTGATATTTCTGGACTGCGGTTGACATTGTGTTTATGTAATTGTTTCTCCGGCCCGGCGCAAAGCTGTTTTAGATAAGTCTTATTGCGCCTGTCTATAAGCCATTTCTGCTGCCGCTACATCTGCCTCCAACGCATCTTCGGAAAGCTGAAAAATTGACACCTGATGCCGGCCCAGAAATTGAATGAAGTCGTAAATGCTCAAGCCGAGCAATTTAGCCCCTGTGCCGGTGGAAATCTCGCCGTCTTGGTAAAGCCGCAAAACGGTCTGCTCTTGGAGTAATCTTTGCGCCGTCGCCTGATATTTTTGCTCCAACAGGCTGCCCTTGAAAACATCTGGTATATCTAAATGAATATCAACGTGTGGCATAAAACCTCGCTCTTACAGTTTCTTAAAGGTCGTTGCGTGCAAATCGTCGCGCTTGGGAAAATGGAGCAGCAAACCCAACGCGCCCAATGCTATGAGCGCGAAAAAGGCCGCCGCTTTGGTGACGAAAATGCCGAGCAAACCAAACAATGTGGCGGCCTCGCACAAGGCCCAGGCGACGATATAGCTGCCCTGCAAAATCTTCGGGTTTTGCTCTGCAATCGCCTGAGCGAGTTGTTTGCTTTTCAACAAGAATGACGCAGCCAGCGTCCCCAAAGCAATTATCAAAAGCATCGGGAATATGAGCATAAAGTTATCGCCGCCAATGAGTTGCGTCGGTTGCCCGATGAACCAGGCCATTAAAGCGAACATCACGCACGACATCAGAATCGCGCCCCAGATAGTAAGCCAGGTGCGAAACATGGCTTCGGTATTGACATTGTTGGGTTGGTTCATAGTGCTTGCCTCTTAACCCACCCGCTACCGCAGGTGGTACTGACTTTTAAGCTGCTGCCGAGAGTTCTTCTTCCAGCAATTGGCGTTCGTAAAGTTCCGCGTATTCGCCGCCGAGTCTGATTAATTCGGCGTGGGTGCCGCGTTCGACGATGCGGCCCTGGTTGAGGACGCAAATCAGGTCGGCGTGCTGCACGGTGGAGATGCGGTGCGAGACGATGAGCGAAGTGCGCTTCTGCATCACTTCGCGCAGACGCGAGAGAATCCGCGCTTCGGTTTCGGTGTCCACCGCCGAGAGCGAATCGTCGAGAATCAGTATCTTGGGCCGGCGCAGCACGGCGCGGGCGATGGCGGTGCGTTGCTTTTGCCCGCCGGAGAGGGTGATGCCGCGTTCGCCGACGAGCGTATCGAAGCCTTCGGTAAAGCCGGCCACATCGGTTGACAAACCGGCGGTTTGTGCGGCCCATTCCACGTCCGCGCGGGTGCTTTCTTTGACCCCGAAGGCGATATTTTCCGCCAGCGAATCGCTGAACAAGAAGGTCTCTTGCGGGACGTAGCCGATTGACTCGCGCAGTTGCGCCAGCGTATATTCGCGCACCGGATGGCCGTCAAGTAAAACCGTGCCGGGCGGCGCGTCTATCAGTCGCGGGACAAAGTTGATGAGCGTGGATTTGCCCGCGCCGGTGCGCCCCACAAAGGCGACGGTCTGGCCTTCTTCAATAGTTAAATTGATGTCTTGCAGAACGGGCGGCGCGTCTTCCTGGTAACGAAAAGTCAGGTTGCGGAATTCAATGCGCCCGCGCACCGGCGGTTTTTCTGTGGCTTCGGGCGCGTCGGCGATGGCCGGCGTCGCGTCCCAAATCGTGAGCATACGTTTCCAACTGGCGATGCCGCGTTGATAAAGATTCACGATGTAACCCAACGCAATGAGCGGCCAAATCAACCGCGTCAGATACAACTGAAAGGACACGAAATCGCCCAGCGTCAGCGCGCCCTGCATGACCTGTAAACCGCCGTACCACAAGATGATAACTTGCCCGCTGCCGATAAAGAAGAAGAGCAAAGGGCGCAGTGCCGCCGAGACTTTGACCAGACCCAGATTGCGGTTGGCGTATTCCAGATTGAGGCCGTCAAAGGCTTCCATTTCCGCTTTTTCCTGCGCGTAGGCGCGCACCACGCGGACGCCGTTGAAATTTTCCTGCGCCCGCGCCGAAATCTGCGCGAAAAAGTCCTGAATCTTCTCAAACCGCGTGTAAATTTGTGCGCCGAGAATCTTTACCGTAAGGGAAACCAACGGCAAAGTGATGAACAATAGAAGCGTCAGTTTCCAACTCAAGCGAAACATCAGAGGCAGCACGATGGCGATAACAAAGGCCGTTTGCAGCGTGTAGAGAATCATCGGGCCGGCCAACTGGCGCACGGCGGCCAGGTCGTTGGTGGCGCGGGCCATGAGGTCGCCGGTGCGGTTGTTGTGGAAAAACGAGAGAGGTTGATTGACCAGATGCGCGTAAAAATCGCGCCGCAAGTCATACTCAATCAGGCGCGACATGACGATAATCGTGCGCCGTTGGAAAAAAAGGAAAAGGCCGCTTATCAAACTCGTGCCAATCATTAAAAGCGCGGCGTAGGATAATTTCTTAAAGTCCGCGCCGGCTTTCAGGTCATCCAGCGTTTTGCCGACCAGCCAGGGCAAAACCAGCCCGAAAACCGTTGAAATTACGATGCACACAACGCCCAGCCACAGCATTTTCTGGTAAGGCCGAAAATAAAGTCCGAATCTTTTCAAATCACTCATAAAACAGTTGTCGCAACGTTCATCATCTCCGATTTTGGCTAAAACGCCAAGTTTAGAGCAAGCGATAGAAGACAACCGTGTCGCACATTGAGCCGTCGGCTTTGACGGCGTAGCGCGGAATCACGCCGGCCCTGATGTAACCGTAACGCGGGTAGAGTTTTTCCGCCACGCTGCCGCGCTCGGTGTCCAAGACCAAAAGGGTGCGCCCGCCGGCGCGGGCCTCCGCTTCCAACGCTGACATTAACTCGCCGGCCAACCCGCACCCGCGCCGGCTGGTATGCACCAGTAGCTTTTGCACTTCGGCGCGGTGTTGCGCGTTGGGTTTGAGGGCCAACTCCAGTTGCGCCGCGCCCGCCAACGCGCCGTCTTTGTAAGCGACCATTAACAGGCGTTCGCCGGACTCTACTTCCTGTGCGGTTGTCAGCCAATAACTCTCAGCAATGGCATCAGTTAAAGGCGGCAGAAAACCAACAGACGCGCCGCTTGCCAGCGCGTCTTGCAGCAGTTCCGCCAACTCCGGCAAAGCGGCCCGCGTCTGCGCGGCGGATAATTTAACGATTTGCACCATGAAACCTCTTTTTACACAAATGAAGGGTTATGAAGATGAAACGCAGCGCGTAATTGTCCACTGTCAACTGTGCCTTGTCCACTGTTTTCGATAATCAGTGAACAGTGGATAGTTGACAAGGCACAGTTGGCCTGTTCCCGACGCGGCGCGTGAACCTTAACCGAACTTTTAACTCTTGATTCGTGTTTTTGCGTCCCGTGCCTTTTACGCCCCACTTAGTTTGGCTTTAACCGCTTCGCTCACAGCTTTGCCGTCCACGCTGAGGCCCGCGAGGTTGGCTTGCATGGCTTTCATCACCGCGCCCATGTCGCGCATTGTGGTCGCGCCGGTGGCGGCAACGGCGTCTGCGACGGCTTGGGCGATTTGCTGTGCGCTGGCGGCTTGCGGCAAGTAGCTTTCAATAGTGGCGAGTTCGCGTTGTTCTTTGGCGGCGAGTTCGTCGCGGCCCGCTTTGGCGAATTGGTCGGCAGAATCGCGGCGTTGTTTGGCGAGCGTGTTGAGTATTTTCCGCACTTCGTCGTCGGAAATTTCGTCACTGTGGCCGCTTTTCACCAAGTTAAGCAGCGCGGCTTTTATCATCCGCAACGTGGAGAGGCGTTCGGCCTCTTTAGCTTTCATGGCGGCAATCATGTCGGCCCCGATTTGTTGTTGTAAACTCATGGTTTAATTCCTTTATGTTGAGGCAATAACAGCTTCTAAAACAACTATCTGGGGAAAAAAGAGCTTTCCAGAGAGAAACAAACTGCCTACTGGCAAACACTTTAGCGCATCCGGCGAATTGTCACAAAAGCGAAAGGCTGGCACAATGGGCGCGTTGCCGTTCATTTGTCAAAGTTACTAAACCCATGGGGAGGTGTTTATGTTTACTTCAGGATTCTTTCTCAAATTGGTTTTAATTTTGGCGTGCATCGTTTCGGCGGGCTATTTAGGCTATCGCTATTGGGAGAATTACGTTGGACGCCTGGCCTTGCTCACGCGGACGGAAACCAGCGCGGACGGCGCGACCTTTCGCAACCGTCTCAAGCAGGCATTTGCGCGGCTGCCGGCGGGTAAGTTCAAAATGGGTTCGGAGCAGGGAATCGCCGACGAATTGCCGCAACGCGAAGTCACTTTTGTTCAGCCATTTTACTTGGGCAAACATGAGGTGACACAGTTACAGTGGGAAATGCTGATGGGCGAACGGCCCGGCCAAAGCCAGGCGGATGACGCGCCGGTAACGCGGATTTCGTGGCATGACGCGCAACGGTTTATCAAAAAGCTGAACGAATTAAACGACGGTTACGTCTATCGTCTGCCCAGCGAAGCCGAGTGGGAATACGCGGCCCGCGCCGGCGAGGACGGCGATTATATCAAAGACCTCGACGATATGGCCTGGCACGAAAAAAACTCTGAGGGCTATATTCACCCTGTCGGGCAAAAGAAGCCCAACGTCTTCGGGCTTTACGATATTTTCGGCAACGCCTGGGAATGGTGCGAAGACATCGCCGGCAATTACCGCGACGCGCCCGCCGACGGCAGCGCGCGCCGCGACCCGCAAGCCATTCCCGCCGCGCCCCGTAGCGTGCGCGGTTGTTCGTTTGACCGCGCGCCGAAAAAGATTCGCGCCGCCTTTCGCGGCAACAACTATGCCAACCAGGGCAGTGATTCGATTGGTCTTCGCCTGGCGGCAACGACTCGTTAAACCGCTTGGTAATTTGATAACGACATTAACAAATAGTATCTGGTCGGAACAGAACTTTGCCACAGAGGACACAGAGTTGGGTGTAATCAAAAGTGAAGCGGCTCTGCCGCCGGCTGTGCGGCGACGGCTATGCCTCGCCGGAAACCACGCTCTCTCAATAATTTGGGGCTACGCCC
>JAYVJN010000456.1:0-4117 GCA_043769325.1 Acidobacteriota bacterium | reverse complement strand
GGTTATCGTCGCCAATCACGCCATGAACGGGCGCAGCACTAAGTCTTTTCTGGCCGAGGGGCGTTGGCAAAAAATCCTTGACGCGCTCCAACCGGGCGATTATGTCTTTGTCGAATTCGGACACAACGACGAATCCAAAGACAAGGCCGAACGCTATACGCCGCCCGCCGATTTCAAGGCCAATTTCGCCCGTTTCGTCGCGGATGTGCAAGCAAAACAAGCGTTTCCGGTTTTGCTGACGCCCGTTTCGCGGCGGCGTTTCAACCCGCAGGGCGAGTTTTACGACACGCACGGCGAATATCCAGACCTCATCCGCGCCGTCGCCGCCGAAACCAAGACGCCCTTGATTGATATGCAGCGCAAGAGCGAGGCCGCGCTGAAACAGTCCGGCGCGGAAGCCTCAAAACGGCTGTTTCTCCAACTCAAACCCGACGAAAATCCCAATTACCCCAAAGGCGTTGACGACAACACGCATTCCAGCCCTCTGGGCGCGGAACTGCTGGCGCGTCTCGCCGCCGACGGCATCGCGGAGACTAAACTGCCTTTAGCCAAGTATTTACGCAACCCGCTGCCCGTTCCTGCGGCGCAGCAACCCAAACCGCTTTCCGCGCAGATGGCAGAAACGGCAATGCAGCGCGTCTGGCTTGACCCAACAACGGGCAAGGCCGGCATCCCGCCCAGGTGGGAATATACGTTCGGCGTCATCCTCAACGGCATGAAAGGTTTATGGCAAAAAACCGGCGACAAGACCTACTTTGACCACATCAAGCGCGGCGTTGACGCCTTTGTCAACGAAGACGGCACGATTCGCACTTACACCGTCGAGGAATACAACATTGACCAGGTGCATATGGCCCGCTCTTTACTGTTGCTCTACCGCGTGACGGGCGAAGCGAAGTATAAGAAAGCCGCCGATTTGGTTCGTTCGCAATTGAAAACCCACCCGCGCACGAACGAAGGCGGACTTTGGCACAAGAAAATTTACCCTTATCAAATGTGGCTCGACGGGCTTTACATGGGCCAGCCTTTTCTCGCGGAATACGCGCAAGTCTTTCACGAAACAGAGACTTTCGACGACATCGCCAACCAATTTATCTGGATGGAAAGCCACGTCCGCGACGACAAAACCGGACTGCTCTACCATGCTTGGGACGAATCGAAAAAGATGCCCTGGGCCGATAAAACGACGGGCCGCGCTCCCATGTTCTGGGGCCGCGCCATTGGTTGGTACGCCATGGCGATTGTGGATGTGTTAGATTACTTCCCTGCTAACCACCCGAAACGCCAACAACTTATCGCTATTCTCAATCGCACGCTAACGGCCCTCGTCAAAGTGCAGGACAAAAAATCCGGCGTCTGGTGGCTGATTCTGGATAAACCAGGCGAAAAGGGCAACTACCTCGAAGCCTCCGCGTCATGTATGTTCGTTTACGCGATGGCGAAGGGCGCACGGATGGGCTATGTGCCGCCGACGATGATGAAAGTCGCGGATAAAGCCTACGCCGGCATCCAAAAGGAATTTTTGCAAAACGACAACGGACACCTCACTTTGCTGAAAACTATAGGCGGCGCGGGTTTGGGTGGAAACCCTTACCGCGACGGCAGTTACAACTATTACATCAGCGAAAAAATCGTCGTCAACGACGCCAAAGGCGTGGGCTCATTCATCAAAGCCGCCGTCGAAATGGAACTCGCGCCGACGGCCCGCGCCGGCGTTGGCAAAACCGTCTTGCTCGACGATTTTTTCAACCACGAAACCAAGCCTGACGACAACGGGCAAACCATCGCCTGGCACTACAAATGGGACGAACTCGCCAACGGCGGCTATTCGCTCTGGGGTCATATTTTCCGTAGCTACGGAGCAACCACCGCGACTTTGAGCAATGCGCCAACCGCCGCTAACCTCAAACAAACCAGCGTTTACATCATCGTTGACCCAGACACCGAAAAGGAAACGCCCAAACCTAATTTTATCCAGGCCGAACATATTAAAGCCATTGCGGATTGGGTAAAAGCGGGCGGCGTGCTGGTCTTAATGGGCAACGATACGGGCAACTGCGAGTTTGAGAATTTCAACAAATTGGCGGCAACATTCGGCATCGAATTTCAACCGAATAGCCTTAACCGTGTGCAGAACAACAATTACGCGCAAGGCATCGTCATGGTTCCGCCGCATCACGCGGTCTGGGCAACGTCGCGGCAACTTTATCTCAAAGAAATCTCAACGCTTAACCTTAAACCGCCGGCCACGCCGCTCTTGCAACATCAGGGCAGCGTCATTATGGCAACCGCCAAATACGGCAAAGGTACGGTTTTCGCGTTGGGTGACCCCTGGCTCTACAACGAATACACCGACGGCAGAAAGTTGCCGGCAGATTACGATAACTTTAAGGCAGCACGAGAGTTAAGCGCATGGCTACTGCAACAGGCGCGGTAGGGGCAGACCTATGTGTCTGCCCCTACGGAATGATATGAAAAACATCCTACTAACATTAGCATTAACAAGCGTTTGCGCGGTTTCCATATTCGCGCAAGCCGACAAAAAACCATCTACCGCGATTCGGCCTTACGTTGTTAAAACAAAACAGTCCGTTGAAGACTTGGAAAAGAATCTGCGGAGCGACAACAAGGTCGAAGATTTAATCGGCGGCGCGGGGATGCAGTTGCGCGTGGCGGTGCAACACGACAAGAAACGCCCCACTGCCGACGGCGAACTGCACGACGCTTCCGACGATGTTTACTATGTGCTGGAGGGCGCGGCGCAACTGACGCTGGGTGGGACATTGGAAAACCCGCGCGAAATTTCGCCGGGCGAGTGGCGCAGCAAAACCATTAAGGACGGCGAGACTTTTACTATCAAAAAAGGCGATTTAATCATCGTCCCGCGCGGCACGCCGCATCAGCGCGTAACCCTCAAAGGCAAGGAATTTTCTATGATTTTGATTAAGATTTTCGCCGCCCCGTTGCCACCTGCGCCGGCAAAGTAAATCTATACAGCTCTTTGTTTTTAATGATTTACACTGCTAGAATAAACCGCATGAACGAGAACAGTACCAACATCTTCAAGACGCTGAACGCCAACCACAACGGCACAACCGCAGAAGGCGTTGTCACGCAGCTACGCGAGATGGTGCAGCGCGGCGAATTGCGTCACGGCGATAAATTGCCGCCGGAACGCGATTTGGCGAAATTATTGAGCGTCTCGCGGCCCACGCTGCGGGCCGGCATCAACACGTTGGTAGCGCTCGGCGTTCTGCAAGCCAGACAAGGAGCCGGCACGTTTGTCGTGGAAGCCGCAGAATCGCCCGCGCTGGATAGCGGCCCTTTGCGTTTAATGGCGGCTTTGCATGGGTTTACCTCGGATGAGATGTTTGAGGCGCGACAATTGTTGGAGATGGCAATCGCTGGCCTGGCCGCCGAAAACGCCAACGGCGACCAACTCGCGGCAATGGCCGAAGAGTTGGCGAATATGTACGCCACTCTCGATGAACCCGAAGCTTATTTCGTCCACGATATTCGTTTTCACCAGACCATCGCCGCCGCATCCGGCAACCGTATCCTCACAGCCCTGATGAACATGGTCACGACGATTCTCTTCGATGTGCGCTCCAAAACCGTAAACCGCGCCCGCGATTTGAAGGAATCCGCCGAAATGCACCGCATCGTGTATCGCGCCATTCGTGATAGAAACCCCGAAGCCGCCCGCCAAGCCATGCGCGACCACCTGATGCTCGCCCAAAAAGCCCAAGCCGCCGAACTAAAAGATGGGGAGTAGGAGGGAAAGGGAGAAACGCTCCGCGTCATTAAACAGCAATATTTCCGATGGTACTACCGGAAAGTAAACAAGGCTGTTCAAGTACGCGGAGCGTTTCCCCCCACTCCCCTACTGCTCCACTCCCTTGCTCTCCCACTATCCTGAGCCAGTCAAAATCAGCAATTGTGTCACGACGGGCGCGAATTTCTCGCTGTCCACGCTGAGGCTGAATTGACACAAAGCTTTTCTTTTTAATCCGATAAGTGGGTGTAATCAAAAGTGAAGCGGCTCTGCCGCCGGCTGTGCGGCGACGGCTATGCCTCGCCGGAAACCACGCTCTCTCAATAATTTGGGGCTACGCCC
>JAYVJN010000455.1:0-5646 GCA_043769325.1 Acidobacteriota bacterium | reverse complement strand
GGGCGTAGCCCCAAATTATTGAGAGAGCGTGGTTTCCGGCGAGGCATAGCCGTCGCCGCACAGCCGGCGGCAGAGCCGCTTCACTTTTGATTACACCCTCACGATTCACCGTTTGCGCGCCAAATTTGACGCGCCTAAAGGCGTCTGTTAATCTTCCCGTTTCAGACTGAACGGCTATTCATTATAGTAGAAAGGAATTACTAAGTAATCGGTCACAAATAGGTTAGCCTGACAAAATAGCGTAACTTTATGGAGAACACACGCTTTTTTCTTCTTGTCACGGTTTACGATTTACGATTTACGAATTAAATCATGTCTCAGGAAGTTTTTATATTAGGCGGCAAACGCACGCCGATGGGCGAATACGTTGGCGTCTTAAAGGATTACTCAGCCATCGAACTAGGAGCTATTGCCGCGCGGGCCGCTTTGGCAACAACCGGCGTCGCGCCCGAAGATATTGACCACACCATCATCGGCAACGCGCAACAAACCTCCGGCGACGCCATTTACGGCGCGCGCCATGTGGCCCTGAAAGCGGGCGTGCCGATTGAAAAACCCGCGCTGACGGTCAACCGTTTGTGCGGCAGCGGCATTCAATCCATCATCTCCGGCGCGCAGATGATTATGCTGGGCGAAGCGCGGGCTTGTCTGTCGGGCGGCATGGAATCTATGTCACAGGCCCCGCACGTTATCTATGGCGCACGCGCCGGTTTCGCTCTTGGCAAGGGCCAACTGCAAGATAGTCTTATGGTTGCGCTCTTGGATACTTACTGCGGAACCTATATGGCGGGAACGGCGGAAAATCTCGCGCGCAAGTACGACATCACCCGCGAAGAGCAGGACGCCTACGCCTTGCGTTCACAACAGGAAGCCAAGCGCGCCCAGGACGCCGGAATTTTCGCCGAAGAAATCACACCCATCGAAGTCAAAACGCGCAAAGGCTCGTTTGTCTTTGACCACGACGACCACGCCCGCCCCGAAACGACCATGGAAACGCTGGCGAAACTGCGTCCCGCCTTTGCCAAAGACGGATTCGTCACGGCGGGCAACGCTTCCGGCATCGTGGACGGCGCGGCGGCGGTAGTAATTGCCGGCGCGGATTACGTTAAAGAGAAGAGCATCAAGCCTTTAGGCCGCATCGTCAGTTGGGCTTACGCGGGCGTGGAACCCTCGGAGATGGGCATCGGCCCTGTGCCGGCAATTCGTCTGGCGTTGGACAAAGCCGGACTGACGCTCAATGATTTGGATTTGATTGAAGTCAATGAAGCCTTTGCCGCGCAGTATCTGGCGGTGGAAAAAGAGTTGGGCCTTGACCGCGCCAAAGCCAACGTCAACGGCGGCGCAATTGCTCTGGGCCACCCGTTGGGCGCGTCCGGCACGCGCATCACGCTTACGCTCTTGCACGAACTCAAGCGGCGCGGCGGACGTTACGGCGTCGCCTCGGCCTGTATCGGCGGCGGTCAGGGAATTGCGATTATTTGTGAAAATGTCGCCTAAGCCCATGTATAAATTCGCCCCTCGTGTAACGCGATTGTTACACTAACAGAATAGGCTTGATTTTTCGCCCAAGCCTGATTTCATCCTAAATCTCCGATGAAATCCAAAATATTGGGCAGAAAGCACCCGGGCGGGCGCACCATAGAGCCGCTAACTACTGCTAAATCAAAGAGATTTACTAAATTGCGTGAGCGGCACAGAGTTTGCCAAGAAAAGTTTTACAGGCATTGTTTGCCGCAACATAAGTTTGGCTTTGTACTTTTTTATAATTTGTGCGGCAAGGTTGTCCAATTTCCATCAGGGTTTGCATTTTCTCCACAAACACTATTCGCCAGCCAGTCTGGCGCAGCTAAAACGCTTCTCGTTTAGATTTAAGGAGTTTCGTAAATATGTCTAAGTTTTTTCGCTTTTCTTTGCTCGCTTGCTTGACGCTTACTATTGGCGTCGCGCAAGCCTTTTCGCAATCAACCGTGACTGGCGCGGTGGGCGGTAGCGTAACCGACCCCAATAACGCCGTCGTGCCGAACGCAACTGTCACGGCGCGTAATGCCGGCACCAACAAAAGCAGCGTCGCTACCACTGACAGCGAAGGCCGCTTTCGTGTCGCCAACCTTGAACCTGGCACCTATACCGTGACGGTTGCATCCTCCGGTTTTGGCGAGTTCAAACAGGAGCAAGTGGTCGTGGAAGTGGGCCGCATCACTTCGCTTAACATCGGCTTGCAAATAAACGCGGTGGCTGGCGACGTAACGGTTTCTGCCGACGCGCCGGTTATTAACACTGAAAATAAAGAGTTTTCGACCAATATCAACCAGACCTCGATTAATGAGTTGCCCATCAATGGCCGCCGTTGGTCAAATTATGCGCTATTGACGCCGGGCGCGGTGCCTGACGGCACGTTTGGTTTGATTAGTTTTCGCGGCATCTCCGGCTTGCTGAACAACAATACGGTGGATGGCGGCGACAATAACCAAGCCTTTTTCGCCGAAGAACGGGGCCGCACGCGCATCAGTTACTCCGTCAGCCAGGCCGCTATCCGCGAGTTTCAGGTCAATACTTCGAGCTATTCCGCCGAATATGGACGCTCTGCCGGCGGTGTGGTCAACGCCGTGACCAAGAGCGGAACCAACGAATTTCACGGAGCCGGCTTCTATTTCAACCGCAACAACCGCTTTGGCGCGCGCAACCCGGCCAGCTTCCTGTCGCAGAATATCAACGGCGTCTTTACGCCAGTCGCCTTCAAACCGGAAGATGTCCGCCACCAATACGGCGGCACCATCGGCGGGCCGATTGTCAAAAACAAAGCCTTCTTCTTCTTCAGCTACGACCAACAAAAACGCAACTTCCCCGGCGTCGCCCGTTTCACGCAATTGGATTTCCTGAACCGTGCTGATGCGTGCGCCCTAACCGCCCCGCTTGGCGGCGTGGTCACAACCGTTTCTGGTGTTGCCAACACAACATTTTGTCCGGCGTTTGGCACTACCGCCTCGACTGCCACCAACACTCGTACCGGCAGTTTAGCCACCGGCAAAGGTTTAGCTACCACGCAAGTAGATTCAGTGCTTAACTTCCTTAACGGCCTTTCGGGCACTGTCCCGCGTCGCGGCGACCAACGGCTCATCTTACCGAAGATTGATTGGAACATTAACGACAAGAACACTTTAACTGCGACTTATAACCGTTTGCGCTGGGCTTCGCCCGCCGGTATTCAAACGCAAGCCATCAACACCCGCGCCGCAGATAACTTCGGCGATGACTTTGTCGAGATTGATTCTTTGAATCTGCGCCTGGCTTCGACGTTGACGAGCAATCTGCTTAATGAATTCCGCTTCCAGTATGGACGCGACAATGAATTCCAGTTCAGCCAGGCCCCGCTCGCCGGCGAACCGACTAATTCGGTTAACGGACGTTCACCCCAAACCATCATCACTAACGGCTTTTCTTTCGGAATACCGGAATTTTTAGAACGCAAAGCCTTGCCTGATGAACGCCGTGTGCAATTCGCCGACACCATTACTTTGACTTCCGGCCAGCACACTTTCAAGTTTGGCGGCGACATCAATAAAGTCCGTGACATCATTGATAATCTCCGCTTTTCCGGCGGCGAGTTCAATTACACCGGCGGCAATAACGCCGTTGGTTTTTACGGTGGCCTCGGCGACTTCATTCTTGACTACACCAATTTCAGAGGAGCCTTAACGCAACCCGCCACCGGCGGACGTTGTTACAGCAGCACCCGCGCCACCGGCAAATGCTACGGCGGCAACTTTAACCAGGGGCTAGGCGTGCAAGGTTTAGTCTTCAACACCTACGACTACAATTTCTTCTTCCAAGACGATTGGCGTATCACTCCACGCATCACAATGAATCTGGGCGCGCGCTATGAGTACCAAACCAATCCCGACCCGCGCAACGTCAACCCGCTCTTGCCGCAAACCGCTAATAAGGTCAACGACAAAAATAACATCGGCCCGCGCATGGGGCTTGCCATTGACCTGACGGGCGACGGCAAAACCAGTCTGCGCGGCGGGGCCGGCATTTATTATGGCCGCGTTATTAACTCCTCGATTTACAACACGCTCATCAATACGGGCGTCGGCGTTGATGTGGCGCAACGGCAAGTGACGCTGACGGCCACTAACGCCGCCGCGCCAAGCTATCCGACGTTGCTCACCAGCGGCACACTGACCACGACGGCGGTGCAATACTTCGCCTCTAACTTCGAGCTGCCACGCATTCTGCAATCCGACCTCATTTTCGAGCGTCAGATTGCCCGCAACACCGTCGTTTCGGCTTCGTATTTGTTCAGCTACGGCAATTTCTTGCCCAACTTTGTGGACACTAACCTGCCGGCACCTACGACGACTCGTTCGTTTACCGCCGTCGGCGGCCCCTTTGACGGGCAATCATGGTCTATTCCGCTCTTCTTGGGCACACGGCCTAATACCAATTTTGCCCAGATTACGGAACTTCGCAGCAACATCTACACTAAATATCACGCGCTCGTTCTACAAGCTAACCGCCGCTTGACCAATGGTTTACAATTGCAGAGCAGCTTTACGCTCTCGCGGGCGCAAGATAACGGTCAAACCTCAATCACCGGCACAACCAACAATGCGCCTTTTAATGCTTTTGACCAGGGGCTGGATAATGGTTTGTCCAATTTTGACCGTCGCCGCAAATTCATTGTGAGCGCAGTTTATCAAACCAACTTTGCTGCCTTGAAAGACAACGCCGTAGGCCGCGCCTTGCTCAATGGCTGGACGGTCTCGCCGATTTTCAACGCTTTCTCCGGTCAGCGTTTCAGCCCGACAGTGTCCGGCACGGTCAGCCCGGTCAATAACTTCGGCTTTGCCGCCGGCACGGTCACACCGGCTGGTGGCATCAATGGTTCAAACGGTTCCACCCGTTTCTCTCTAGCACCGCGCAACGCCTTCAAACAACCGTCAATCTGGTATTTTGATATGCGTCTCTCTCGCCGCTTCGCAATTACCGAAAGGGCGAAAGTTGAACTGTTAGTAGAAGGCTTTAACCTCTTCAACCGCACTCAGGTTACAGCCCTAAATAACTTGCTCTATTCGATTCCCGGCACGGGAACGAACCTAACCTTTAACAGTGGGTTCCGTACCGTTACGGGCGCAGACAGCACGCTCTTCCGTGAGCGTCAAATCCAGTTCGCGGCTCGTTTTGAATTCTAAAACGGCCATTAACCGCACATAAGAAAGCGCGTCCGGCAACGGGCGCGCTTTTTTGTTTGGCTATTCGCTTAACAGTCTATCTGCATGATTTCCGCGAGGGGTTTGCGTTGGATGTCGGGGACTTGGGCGGCTTCTGCCGGATAGCCGACGGGAATCAACACAAATGGGCGTTCGTTCTTGGGGCGTTTGAGCAGGTCGCGTAAGAAATTCATGGGGCTGGGCGTGTGGGTCAGCGTGGCCAGGCCCGCGTTGTGCAGCGCGGCGAGTAGCATCCCCACGGCGATGCCGACGGATTCCGCAGCGTAATAGGTGGGTTCGGTTGCGCCCGTTGTTTCATCTACTAGATAGTCAATCTTAAAGACGACAATCAGATAGGGCGCGATTTCGAGAAAAGGCTTGTGCGCGTCCGTGCCCAAAGGGGCCAGGCGGCGCAACCATTTTTCCGGCATCC
>JAYVJN010000454.1:0-17760 GCA_043769325.1 Acidobacteriota bacterium | reverse complement strand
CGCGCCGCGATTGACGCGGTGGGCGGCGACACCGGCGGCGCAGTCGTGCAATCCTTGGGGCGCAACGGCGTGATGCTCGTCTATGGTTTGTTGTCGTTGGAAAACATCCCGCTCAACAGCGGCCTCATGATTTTCAAAGGCACGACCGTGCGCGGCTTTTGGCTCACTGATTGGTTTCGCTCCGCGCCGCCCGAAAAGCAAGCCGCCGTCTTTGCCGGGGCCATGAAAGCAATGGCGACGGGCCAACTCACTCCGCCCGTCGAAGCCGAATATGGCCTGTCCGACGTAATCCAAGCCGTCCAACACGCCGAAACGCCAGGACGTAGCGGCAAAGTCCTGTTAATTGGCTAGTTATGGCTACTTACAGCAAACAAGATATTCTGTGGCAGCTTGATGAGTGCGCCAAATTGTTCACTTTCCCGATGCTGGATAACGGCTATATCTATTTAGCCGATGTTCGTTTGAGTGCTTATCGTGACGAAACCCGTTGGGCCTTAATTATTGAAGTTTTGGGGGCCAACCCCAGAGCTTCTGGACATGATAGTCTGCAAAATTGTCTCCATTGTTTTGGCAATTGCCTCAAAAGGCCGCCGGGGACAGCTAACGAAGATTTCCTGTTTTGCACCAGTGACGGCGTTGACGGGCCGACCTTTGATTCCGAATATAGTTGGTACGTTGAGCAGAATACGCATACTATTCATATTCGTGAAGACCTTGTTCAGTTTGACATATCTGATGACAATTTACTGAGCAAAGGCATAACGCCGGCAGAGCCTCCGCGAGTTAATGGAGCAGAGTTGTTGCGCAGCCTCGTGCCAGAGTTCAGTGTCCCTTTATTAGCCACAGACGAGGAACTTGGTGCGCGGATTCCTCCCGATTTGCCGCTCGCGTTTCACTTAGACGAGTGGCATCATCCCGATTTAGTTCGCGGCGAGTTGCCAAGCGAAAGCCGAACCTTTCAAATGCTGGCGGATGCGATTGTCGGTGACAACCCTTCGCATTACGAACCGACGCAACCCCCTAACACGCATTGGCGCAACTGGCCCAACGGCGGTTCGTTATAACCTTAGCTACGGCTGGATTAAGGACTGAAACCCTCATGCAATACGACGCCACGCTCAAAGAGTTGTTGCATTCGCCGCCGCAACGCTTACTGTTTTTGTTGACGGGCCAGGAAGCGACGGAACTGCTGACGGTGGAATATCCTACGGTGCAAATGCGCCGCCCCGATTTGGTGGCGCGGCTGGCCGACGGGACTTTATTTCACCTTGAACTGCAAAGCGGCAACGATATGGAAATGCCGCGCCGGATGTTGGAGTATTACGTTTTGCTCTGGCGGCAATACGGCCAACGCCCGCGCCAACTGCTGCTCTACGTCGGCGCGGCGCGGCTGACAATGAGCGCGGAATTGCGTTACGAAGAGCTACAATTCCGCTACGGCTTGCAAGACATCCGCGCTTTGCGCCCCGAAACATTGCTGGCAAGCCCCTCGGTAGAGGATAATCTGCTGGCGATTCTCTGCGCCGGCGGCATCGAACGCCGTGTCATCAGGGAAATTTTGGGGCGTATTGTCCCGTTGCCCGAAAAAGCGCGGGCCGATATGCTGGTCAAGCTATTGATACTGGCCGGCTTGCGCGACGCACAGACCGAAGTTCAAGAAGAAGCGAGGCAAACCGCTATGATTATGGACATTAGAACAAATAGTTTTCTCCGTGAAATTTACCAGGAAGGCCGCGACGAAGGACGTGGCGAAGGCTTGACCCAGGGCGAGGCCACGATGCTCCGGCGGCAGTTAGAGCAGCGTTTCGGCCCGTTGCCGGATTGGGCGCAAGAGAAGTTGGGGCAAGCGCAAGCAGCAGAACTGGAAGATTGGGGCTTGCGTTTATTGGAGGCCGCTACTTTGAACGAAGTTTTCGCCACAGACGAATCGGAACAGCTTAACTAAGGAGCGCGAAGCATGACTTTAACTATAATTGCCATTAGCTTTATGGTCTTGCTCGTGGCGGCTTACAATTTGTATGGCGGCTGGGTGGCGCGGCAGTTTGCGCTGGACGACGGGCGCGAGACGCCGGCGCATCGCGTCAATGACGGCGAGGATTATGTGCCGACTTCGCGCTTTTACCTGTTTGGGCAACACTTTTCCGCGATTGCCGCCGCCGGGCCGATTGCGGGGCCGATTCTCGCCTGCCAGACGTTTGGTTGGTTGCCGTGTTTGCTGTGGATTGGCTTAGGCGTGGTCTTAATCGGCGCGGTGCATGATTTTACGAGTTTGACGGCATCGGTGCGGCACGGGGCGCGTTCGATTGCGGAAATCACGCGGGAACACCTCGGCCAACGGGCCGGACGCGCCATGATGGCGTTTATTTGGATTGCGCTAATCTATGTCATTATTGCTTTTACGGACATCACGGCAGGGACTTTCGTGTCCGGCACGGAAGAGTTGCAAGGCACTGGCATAGCTTTTAATGCGGGCGGCGCGGTGGCCTTTGCCAGCATTATTTACCTGTTGTGGTCAATGATTTTGGGCCTGGTCGAACGTTTTCTCAAACCGCCTTTGTGGTTGACGACGCTGATTTTTGTGCCGGGCACGTTTGCGTTATCTTGGCTGGGCACAAAGTATTCCACTGTTTTTTTACTCGACCATAAAGTATGGGCGGCCTTGATTTTAGCCTATTGCGCGGCAGCCTCCATCGTGCCCGTGTGGGCCTTGTTGCAGCCGCGTGGGTATCTGGGCGGTTTTGTGCTGTACGCGGCGTTGGCAGTGGGCGTGATGGGCGTCTTGTTTGGCGGCTATCCCATTCAGCAACCGGCGTTTAAGTCTTGGGATGTGGGCGGCTTGAACGGCACGATGTTTCCTTTCCTGTTCGTCACAATTGCTTGCGGCGCGTGTTCCGGTTTTCATGGGTTGGTCTGTTCCGGCACGACTTCCAAACAAATCAACCGCGAAACCGATATGCACGCCGTCGGTTATGGCGCGATGCTGGCCGAAGGGTTCGTCGCTTTAATTGCGTTGGTGACGGTGATGATTGCCACTAATGAGGCGTTGAAAGGCAAAGCCCCCGGTGCGATTTACGGGCAAGGCATCGGCAATTTTCTCACGCTGCTCATCGGCAAAGAAAACCTGCCGTTTGCCATTACCTTTGGCGCGATGGCCTTTTCGACCTTTGTTTTTGACACTTTAGACGTTTGCACGCGCTTGGGCCGCTACATCATGCAAGAGTTGTTTGGCTGGCGCACACGGCTGGGCGGTTTTGTCGGCACGCTGCTAACAATGGGCCTTCCGGCGATTGTCGTGTTGTATTCGCCCAAAGGCTCGTGGCAGGATTTCTGGACACTCTTTGGCGCGTCCAACCAATTACTCGCGGGCTTGACATTGTTGTCCATTACCGTTTGGCTCTATCAGGCGCGGCAACGCATTGGTTTTACGCTCTATCCGATGCTCTTTGTCTTGACCATTACGCTCTGGGCTTTAATCAAACTGGTCATCGGCAACATACGCCTCGCCAACGGCTTTGACGTAAAACTGGTCAACGCTTTAGCGGCGGCGGCGTTAGTCTCGCTGGCCCTGTTCGTAGCCGCCACCGCCATCCTCAAACTGCGCGGCGAACGCAACGCAACGCTCGTGCCGGAAAACGCCTAGACCCATTCAGAGAACAGAGTAAAACCGTGAAAAGTGTGGAAAATGCCGCACTTTTGCGGGTTTACTCTGTTTCGCGGTTTATGGGTTTTGCGTTTAAGTAGTTTTTCGTACATAATGCGCGGTTTCAGTGCGGCCCGTTTTAGTTGACAGTGGCAACCATCTGTTTTGCGGCCGTTCACGCCCTAATCATCGGATAAAACGAAAGGACTATTTTAGACAATGGAAGCATTGCCATCTTTTAGACTGTCAGCGCGTCGTTACGCGGCTATGTTTGTATCGGCGTTGGCTTTTTTCGCGGTCAACGCAACGGCGGCCCTGGCCCAACACGGCGGCGGCAGCGGCCATCAACCCGGCGGCGAAGCCAATTTGGTGTTGCCGGATTTATCAACCGTCAATTTTATGGGCGGCACCAACGGGCGCACGCTGCTGATGTTCGGTATTTTGGTTTCGGTGCTCGGACTTGGTTTCGGTTTGTGGATTTTCACGCAGTTGAAAAACTTGCCAGTGCATAAATCCATGCTGGAAATCTCCGAACTGATTTACGAAACCTGTAAAACTTATCTCATCACGCAAGGCAAGTTCATCCTTATTCTGGAAGCCTTTATTGCCATCGTTATCGTGCTGTATTTCAAAGTGCTGGCGGGGTTCAGCGTAGGCAAGGTGGCGATTATTCTGTTTTTCAGTCTCGTCGGTATCGCGGGCAGTTACGGTGTGGCGTGGTTCGGCATTCGCGTCAACACCTTTGCCAACTCGCGCACCGCGTTTGCGTCGCTGGGCGGCAAGCCTTATCCGATTTACGCCATCCCGCTCAAAGCCGGCATGAGCATCGGCATGATGTTGATTTCAGTGGAATTACTCATCATGCTCTGCATCTTGCTGTTTATTCCGGGCGATTACGCCGGCCCCTGTTTCATTGGTTTCGCTATCGGTGAATCGTTGGGCGCGGCGGCGTTGCGTATCGCTGGCGGCATCTTTACCAAAATCGCCGACATCGGCGCGGACTTGATGAAAATCGTCTTCAAAATCCGCGAAGACGACCCGCGCAACCCCGGCGTAATTGCCGACTGCACGGGCGATAACGCGGGCGACTCGGTAGGCCCTTCGGCGGACGGTTTTGAAACTTACGGCGTGACGGGCGTGGCGCTCATCTCGTTTATTCTGCTGGCGGTGCCTAATACCACCGTGCAAGTGCAGTTGTTGGTCTGGATTTTCGTGATGCGCGTGATGATGGTCATCGCTTCGGCGGTTTCCTACTTCATCAACGAAGCGGTTGCCAAAGCCAGTTATGATGGTAAGGAGGAGATGAACTTTGAGCGGCCTTTGACTAACCTCGTCATTCTGACCTCGGTTATCTCAATTGCGCTGACTTTCGTGGTCTCTTACCTGATGATTCCGACGCTTGGCGACGGTTCGCTGTGGTGGAAATTATCGCTCATTATTTCCTGCGGCACGGCGGCGGGCGCGATTATTCCCGAACTGGTCAAGGTCTTTACCTCAACCAACTCGGCGCACGTCAAAGAAGTCGTCACTTCATCAAAAGAAGGCGGCGCATCGCTCAACATCCTATCGGGCTTGGTCGCGGGCAACTTCTCGGCTTACTGGCTGGGCATTGCCATCGTCGGTTTGATGGGCATCGCCTTTCTTATCAGCACGCAAGGCTTAAGCGTCCTGATGGAAGCCGAAGCGGTCTTTGCCTTCGGGTTGGTGGCCTTTGGTTTCTTGGGCATGGGGCCGGTGACGATTGCCGTTGACTCTTACGGCCCGGTTACGGACAACGCGCAATCGGTTTACGAACTCTCGCGCATTGAACAAATCCCGAACATCGCTACTAACCTGCAAGAACAATTCGGCGTGGAGGTCAGATTTGAACGCGCCAAACACCTCTTGGAAGAGAACGACGGCGCGGGCAACACCTTTAAGGCGACGGCCAAACCCGTGCTTATCGGCACGGCGGTTGTGGGCGCGACAACGATGATTTTCTCCATCATCATGTCGCTCACCAACGGTTTGCAAGACCAGACGGCGGTGGGCAATTTGTCCATTCTGCACGCGCCGTTTGTGTTGGGTTTGATTACCGGCGGCTCAGTGATTTATTGGTTCACCGGAGCTTCGATTCAAGCGGTGACGACGGGTGCTTATCGCGCTGTGCAGTTCATCAAAGAGAACATCAAACTCGACGACAGCGTGGAAAAAGCGTCCGTTGAAGACTCGAAAAAGGTCGTGCAAATCTGTACCGAATACGCGCAAAAAGGTATGTTCAATATCTTTCTGACCGTGTTCTTCTCGGCGCTGGCCTTTGCCTTTGTCGAGCCGTTCTTTTTTATCGGCTACCTGATTTCCATCGCCGTCTTTGGTTTGTACCAAGCCATTTTCATGGCGAACGCGGGCGGCGCGTGGGACAATGCCAAAAAGGTTGTCGAAGTCGAGCTCAAGGCCAAAGAGACGCCTTTGCACGACGCTTCAATCGTTGGCGACACGGTGGGCGACCCTTTCAAAGACACTTCATCGGTGGCTTTGAATCCGGTCATTAAATTCACCACGTTGTTCGGTTTGCTGGCTGTCGAACTGGCTGTTAGCTTGACCAACCGCTACGGTTCCACTCTGACCCACATACTGGCGGCTGTTTTCTTCCTGATTTCGCTGTTCTTCGTCCACCGCTCATTTTACGGAATGCGTATCGGCGCGGACGAATAAAACCGGAAACGGTAAAAATACAAAAAGGCAGTGGTCCGTGCGGGCCACTGCCTTTTCTCATGGTAAGCTAAAAGTTCGCCGCGACGCCAGCATTGAACGCTTCGATGATGTTGTAAGTCACCAAGTAAGAACCGCCAGTCTTGCCTTCCTCATTAAGGACGCCGGAATTAACAATCCCGACGGCGTAATAATCGTTGGGAAGTTTGACGATGGTGGCGTGCGCTCCGCCGTGATCGCCGCCCATATACGGCGAAGTGTTCCAATCGAAGTTTTTCAACAAATCCGCATCCTTTATATCAAATGACCAGAGCAATTGGTCTTGCGGCGCGTCGTCGTCAAACATTAAATCGCGGGTCGAGTCAGAAACAATCGTTTCGGTGGCGGCGAAATTCGCTACATAAGCCGCCAATTCAGTAGCCGTAATATACCAGCCGCCAGCCGCATGGCAGGCCCCGTCACTGACTTTAGCGGAATATTCACTGCCTTTTGTAACCGCGCCCGGCAGAGGATACGTTTTGGCGTAAATTATATTCTTCGCCGGATAATCTTTTGGCGCGTCACAGGTCGGAAAGATAGCGGGCTTAATTTTGTTGAAAACCTGGGTCTTCATATAATTCTCATAATTCTCCCCCAGAAATTTCTGTATAAAAGGATCTTCGGGTTTGAGCTTTTTAGTGGCGATTATTTGATTAAGCGAGGCTAAAAACCCCGGATTATCAACCGCCACCAGAATGTAGCCGACAGTCGTGATATTGGCGTTGGCGTAATTTCTCTTGCCGTAAGCGTAAGATTGGGTTTTATCGCTGCTCACGCCTTTTCTCAGGTAGTCGAAATAAACCTTGAGTGTCGGGTCCGGGTCGTTATGGATAAAACCGCCTTTATGCTGAAGCAAATCTTTGAGCGTAATTTGCTTAATGCTTGGGTGCATATTGTCCTGCCAGATTTTTGGAAAATATTTGTAAGCAGGTTCAGCTAACCGAGAGTTGATACCGCCGCCAATATTTGACGGCGTTTGCAGCTTATGCAAAAGCGAGGTGCCGGCAAAAAATTTTACGGTGCTGCCAATATTGGCGGGGGTGTTGATGGTCATTTCCACGAAGCCATCCGTTGCGTTGCGAGCCAGGCCGCCGGCGACTGTCTCCACCACTTGTCCTTTTTTGAGTAAAACTACTTGATAGCCCATCGCTTTACCCGCAAAGTTCTTTTTGATTTCGGTGGCAAACTTCGCTTTGTCGAAGGTCAGAGCATTTCCGCTACCCTTGACGCCTTGCGCGAGGGCCAGTGACGGGCTGAGTAACAACCCGATAACGATTAACGTAACCAACACTTTTAAGTTTTTCATGACTTTCTCCTCAAAATAAATTCAGCGATTATTCGCCGTTCACAAAGGAATGCGGAGAAATGGCGAAAAAACTATCATCCGGCCCGAAAATGTGCTAAATGTTTTTTTCTGGACATGGAAAAAACCGCAACACACGAAGTTACCGAACTGCTACAAGCCTGGAGCAATGGCGACGCCGGCGCGTTGGAACGGCTCACGCCCGTCATCCACGGCGAGTTGCACCGTATCGCCAAACGCTACATGAGCAAGGAGCGTCCCGGCCACACGCTGCAACCGACGGCCCTGGTCAACGAAGCCTACTTGCGGCTGATTAACTGGAAAACCGCGCAGTGGAAAAACCGCGCCCACTTTTTCGGCGTCTCGGCCCAACTGATGCGCCGTATTTTGGTGGATTTCGCCCGCAGCCGTCCGCGCCAGGAAGGGAAAGCGGCCCTGCAAGTTTCACTGACCGAAGCCCTCGCCGACAACCGCGCCCCCAACGCCGATTTAATCGCGCTTGACGAAGCCTTAGACGCCCTGGCCAAATTCGACCCGCGCAAAGCCCGTATCATTGAGTTGCGTTTCTTTGGCGGCCTGAGCGTGGAAGAAACGGCGGAGATTCTGCAACTCGCCCCGATAACCATCATGCGCGAATGGAGCAAAGCCAAAGCCTGGCTCTACCGCGAACTGCACGGCGACAGTTAAGCAGGTTGAGCAAAAGTAAGCCGGTTTATTCAACCCTCAAAGTCATTGCAGCGTAGGCATTTAACTTTGAACCTTGAACTTGAAACCTTGAACTACCTGATTAGATGCAACCCGAACGCTGGCAACAGATAGACGAACTGCTGGATAAAGCATTAGAGCAACCTGCCGCCCAACGCGAGGAATTTCTGCAAGCGGCTTGCGCGGGCGACGAAGACTTGCGCCGCGAAGTTTCCAGTCTGCTTAAAGCCTACGGCAAAGCGGACAGTTTTATCTCTGCGCCGGCCCTGGAAATGGCGGCCCAGGCTTTGGCTGAGGAAAAAACCTCGGTCACGGATACGCTCATTGGCCGCGCACTCGGCCCTTACACCATCGAAAAACTCTTGGGCGCGGGCGGCATGGGCGAGGTTTATCTGGCGCATGACGAGAAACTTAAACGCAAAGTCGCGCTGAAAATCTTGCCCGCGCAGTTTGTGGCGGACGAATCCCGCACGCGCCGCTTCACCCGCGAGGCCCATGCCGTCTCCGCGCTTAATCACCCTAACCTGTTGACCATCTATGACATAGGCCAAGCCGACGGCGTGCCTTATTTGGCTACGGAGTTTGTCGAAGGCAAGAGTCTGCGCGAATTGGCGGGTAAACTAAGTCTGACGGAAACGCTCGCCATCGTCACGCAGACGGCGGAAGCCCTTAGCGCGGCGCACGCCGCCGGCGTCACGCACCGCGACATCAAACCGGAAAATATCATGGTGCGCCCCGATGGTTACGTTAAGGTGCTGGATTTCGGTTTAGCCAAAATGAGCGAACGGGTAAAAGGAGCGGATTCCCAACTTTCCGCCACCCGTCCGGGCCTGGTCATGGGTACGCTGGCCTATATGTCGCCGGAACAGGCCAGCGGCGAAGCCACCGACCCGCGCTCCGATATTTGGAGTCTGGGCGTCGTGCTTTACGAATTGGCGACGGGCCGCTCGCCGTTCAAGGGCGCGAATCGCCAGGCCACGCTCAACGCCATTCTGACGCAAGACCCGCTGCCCGTCACTGCTTCTAACCCGGAGTTGCGCCAAGAATTAGACCACATCATCGGCAAAGTTTTAGAAAAAGACCGCGAACTGCGCTATCAGACCGCCGCAGATTTACGCGCCGATTTGAAACGCCTCCGACGCGAAACCAATTCTTCGCCGACAAGTCGCGGACTCATCGCAAAGCCAACAGACATAACTATTTATCAACGCAAATATCTCTTGTACGCGCTGCTTGCGTTGGTCTTAGTTGGTTGCGGGGTGTGGTTTTTCGCCTTGCGCCGGACTTCTTTTGCGGCTACCGATTGGAGCCAAGCGACCAATACTCAATTGACCGAGCAGGTTGGCACGGAGTTTTTCCCCAGCCTCGCGCCCGACGGCAAGGATTTTGTCTATGCGGCTGACAACAATGGGAATCTTGACATTTTTGTCCAGCGCGTGGGCGGGAAAAACGCCACGAATCTGACCAAAGACGCGCCAGCGGACGACACGCAACCGGCCTTTTCGCCCGATGGCGTGCACATCGCTTTTCGTTCCGAACGTGAGCCCAAAGGAATTTACGTTATCGAAGCGACAGGCGAAAATCTGCGCCGCGTGGCCGATTTCGGTTTTCACCCTTCATGGTCGCCAGACGGGAAAGAAATTGTCGTCAGCACTTTCGGACGCGATCAGCCGACAGTCCGCGCCGAAGGCGAACAATTTCTCCAAATCATCAATGTCGAAACCGGCGCGAAACGCGAATTAATCAAAACGGAAGCCTCGTTTCCGGCGTGGTCGCCTGCGGGAAAGCGTATCGCATACTGGTTTTACACGGCGGCATTCAGCAAACGCGAAATTGCCACAATTCCGGCTGGCGGCGGCGAACCCGTCGTTGTCGCCAAAGATTTTTCCGTCTCGAATTGGAATCCGGTTTGGTCGCCCGACGGCAATTTTCTGTATTTTGTCAGCAGCAAAGGCGGCAGCATAAATTTTTGGCGCGTCCAAATTGATGAAACGAGCGGCGCGGTTTTGTCCGAACCCGAACCGATTATTACGCCGTCAAAATTCAGCCGACACCTGAATTTTTCACGCGACGGCAAGCGGATGATTTATGTTCAGACAAATAATCAAGCCAATATTCAAGGCGTAGAATTTAATGCGACGGCGGGAAAAATCGTCGGCGAACCGTTTTGGATTACGCAGGGTGACCGCGAAATAACGCGGGCAGAACTCTCGCCCGACGGCGCACGGTTTGTAATGCGGATAATTCGGCGCACGCAGGACGACATCGTAAACGTCAGCCGCGACGGGCGCGATTGGCGCGATGTCACCAACGACGCGCCGTTTGACCGCTACGTTCGCTGGTCGCCCGACGGCAACCAACTCGCTTTCAGTTCAGACCGCAATGGCGGTGCGGAAATTTGGCTGTGCAACGCCGATGGCACAAATTTGCGGCAAATTACATTCGCAACCAAGCCCGATTTTGGTTCGGGTTTTCCGGCGTGGTCGCCCGACGGCAAACGTCTGGCTTACTTTCTCGAAGCGCAAACTTACATTCTGGATTTGTCAAAAAACTGGAATGAACAAACTCCGAAAAAACTTCCGACGGCTGAAGGCGTCAGCGGTTTTGTCGCTTGGGATTGGTCGCCCGACGGCAAAAAACTCGGCGGCACAATTCACGATGGCAAAGCCAGATTTCTCGGTTTTTATTCGTTTGAAACCGGCAGTTACACAAAAATCGCCGGAAACAACGAATTTATCCCGGCGTGGCTGCCCGACAGCCGCCGCCTTGTCTATGGTTTCGACAATAAAATCGTCATCGCCGACACCGCAACGCGCAAAACCAGCGAACTTCTTTCAAGTCCCACGACGCAGCTTCGCAATCCGTTCGTCAGCCGCGACGAAAAACTGCTGTATTTCACCGCGCACACCAGCGAATCCGACATCTGGCTGCTTGATAACTCGCAAAACTAAGCCGGCAATGCAAAACTGCAAGGTCAAGGTTCAATAGACATTATGCGGAATAAGGTTTGATAAATTGCCACTAGCTTCAGCTAGTGGGGCTAAGTCTAGCAACAAGCTGGCTTTAGCCAAATCTAAAGCAAAAAAAAACAACTCGCCTTTTTGCTTTAGCTAAAGCTCATCGGCGGCCCACCATAATTTTCCTAAATTCGGCTAAAGCCTGTCTTAGGATTTTCGCCTCCCACTAGCTGAAGCTAGTGGCAATTTATAGCGGCTCAGATATGCAATGCCGTTATTTCAAATAATGTCTAATCTGTAGGGCTTTCCTAAAATCAAATGCGCTTGCTTGACACTAATCCTTTGTCGCGTAGCGACTTACAGACTTTAGCCGTGTCTTTTAAGGCACGGCACAGGCCGCCCGGCAAGCGCGTGTCGCGTCAGCGACAACTGAATTGCTGCTCGCTCTTCAATTGTCGCTGACGCGACAGAACTTTTGCTTACCGCTTGCGCCGTGCCTTAAAAGACACGGCTAAAGTCAAACTATCGCTACGCGATAAGGACAGAGATTTTTTATAGGAAAGCCCTAGTGGAGCTATTTGGAAGTACCACCCCCTAATACCAAAGAAGAGAATGACGTACCAATGCGGAAGCCCGCACGAAGTAAGGGCGCAACATGAGACGCGCTTACTTCGTGCGGGCTTCCGCATTGGTGGCTATGTTTTTCTCGTTATGGGGGGTGTCCAACTTCCAAATAGCTCCACTAGTTCAATATATGAGTCACGCCGGCAGGCGGCTTTAACCGCTTGCCGGCGCGACTCACGCCCGAACCGCTTTAGACTTGAACGCAGATGTTGCCACCACAAATGAATCGGTAGTCACCGAAGGTGAAAACGCATATCACTCCGACGGAGTTTGCATCACAATGATGGTGTTTGCCGTCAGTGGGAACAGGAACATAGCCGGTTCCGCCGCCATCGCCGGAGGTGAAGCTGAACATGAACTTAGTAGCCGCCTCCTGGCTAGGGAAAGTGAAAACAACCTTTGTCTCCTCGCGGTTGAGAAACGGGTTACTCCGTTGTTCGGTAGTCACGACGCGGCCTTGTAAACGGTCCAGGGCGGGTGTCGCCATCCTGATAAAAGCCGACCCGTTATCGCCTTCCGCGACAATTATTGTTAGTTGACCAGTTGCCGGCGGCGGCGTGGTTGGCTGTTGGGCGAAACCTACGACGAACAACAGAGAAAGTAACAGTGCGCTTAACATTAACTTCATGATTTTTTCTCCTTATCAAACGGACATTATTAGTATTTGCCGGAGAGCATCGCGGGCCTCCGCGTCCTCTTTTAACCGGCCACACTTACCAATGCGTGACAACCGCGCGAAAACTATCATCCCGACGAAAGTTTTTTTCAGGCGCAACTATTTTCACTAAAAGAAGACGTGGCGACGGAATCGCGCGGCGGGTCTTGGTGCTTGTTGTGGGGAAAGTTCCCATTAAGTAGGTAAGAGAAAGTAATCCGGCGGTTAGAGTTACGCCTTGAGGCGTGAAGGGCGGCGTAAAACTCACGCTTAAAAGCGTAACTCTAACATTTTACGGCGTTGTGTAAGCTCGACTGATGAAAGAGTGGCGGCTTTCACCTGGTCGCGCTTTTTTTCTGCATGATTGGCGCAGTTCCGCGTTCATAATTTGCGGCGCAAAGCATTTTGCCTATTGCCAGGCCAACGATAATCAATTACGCTGACTCAAGTTTAAGGTAGCCGGAGATTTATGAAAGACAGGCAGCGTCAGGGGCGAAAGTATCATCTTTACCTTGTCATTGGTTTTGCCCAAAATGCCGGCGGGTTTCCCAAAGGAAAGGAACACTATGCGTAATCTATTACTTGGCGCGCTGTTATTGTGGTTATTTATCCCCGTAGCGGGACAAACACCGGCAGCAAGCGCAACACCCAACAGCAAAACGGAAACGGAATTGGCAGAATTACAGGGTCAGGCCGTAACCTTGTTGGAAGAGACAGCGCGGGAATTGCGCGAAATGCGGGCTTCGGAAAACCGCGTGCGCTGGCAAGCGCAACTCGCTTCGCTTTTGTGGCCGCGCGAGGAAAAACAGGCCCGCGCTGTTTTTGAGGAAGCTCTCGCCGGCTGGAAAGCGGTTTTGCGCCAACGCGCCGCCAAAGAAGACACGCCGGACGCTGATTTCCACAATTTAGCCAGCTTGCGCGTTGAGTTGACCCGCGCCGTATCCGGTTATGACGCGGCTTTGGCTTTGCGTTTTGTTCGTTCCACACGTTCGCTGATGGAGCCTTATCTACAGGAACGCGCCGGTGAAAAGCCGGAAGTCCAGTTGGAAACAGATATTGCCGCGCAAGCCGTGCGCAGCGACCCGCAACTGGCCCTGAAAATCGCGCAGGAAACACTGGCGCAAGGCGTTACCGGAGCGCATATACAAGTTTTACAAGGTCTCCAAAAAATTGACCGCGCTGCTGCGCAAGGCTTGGCCCGCCAGATTTACAACGGCTTGAACGAAAGCGATTTGCTGCAACCGGCAGCGGGTTACGCGGGATATACGCTGGCGCATTTTGCCCACCATGAATTGCGCAACGCGCCGCCAATGTTCAGTGAAAATGAAGTGCGCCGGATGGTTGAGCGTTTAGTTGCCGCCGCCCTGAGCGTTGCGCCTTCCGCTGGCCCCTACGCGCCGGAAACTTCCCAAGCGCGAGGTCTGCTCAACTATCTGAGCAATTTTCCCGACCTGGATAAATATGCGCCGGGCCGCAAAGCCGAGATACAAAATCGCCTGGCCGCTTTTAACCAAACCCCGCAAAGTAACAACGACCCCTGGCGGCAATACGGCGACATCATCAACCAAAAGTCCTTACCGGAGGCTTTACAACAATTGGCAAACGCGCCGGCGCAATACCGCGAAGGGCTTTACCAACAACTGGCCGGGAAAACCGCGCAGTCCGGTAATTTTGAACAGGCCCGGCAAATCATCAACGAAAACGTCCGCAGCCCGCAAAACCGGAATCAAGCCTTGCGCAATCTGGAGCAACAAATCTTCGGCTACCACCTGAGCAAAGGGCAAATCGCTGAGGCCCGCGCCGTTCTCGCCAGCACCAGCGCAAAACATGACCGCTTACGGATGAGTTTCGCTTTAGCCGGCTATTTGACCAGCAAGGACAAAAAAGACGAAGCCCTGCAATTGCTCGACGAAATAAGCCAGCAAATCGCGCTGCATCCGGCTGATCAGGAACAACTGAACGATTATTTCAACCTGCTGCAAGCCTATCAAAGAGTCGCGCCGCAAAAAGTGTTCCCGTTGCTCGACCCCGTTGTAGAGCAATTCAATGAAATGTGCGTTGCCGCCGAGAAATTAAACGGCTTCGCCGGCAAATTCTTCCGTGAAGGCGAGTTTCTTGCGCAGGGCCACTCGTTGAGCGTTTTTACGCAACGCTTTGCCCAGATTATTCCGGCGCTGGCTATGGGAGACTTTGAGCAAGCGAAAAGAACCGTCGCCAAAGCGCAAAGGCCCGAAGTGCGCGTTCTGCTCAACCTGGCTATCAGTCAACGTATCCTCAATGGCGAACCCCGTCGCGGTGGACGCGGGGCCGCGCCGCAACCTCCGCGTCCGGTGCCGGTTCTAACGCCGGCCATTCGTCGCCCCTAAGCGACCATTTTTCAGAAGGGTTATTTATGTGTAAGCAATTGTTGGGCTTGATTTTACTGCTTATTTTTGCCGTCGGCGCCGAGGGGCAACCCAAAGCTATTACGGATTCCTCAGCCACTACCGCAAGTAAGGCCGAAGCGCGAGACCAGGTGCTTGCGTTATTGGGCGAGGCGGCGCGGGAGATGCGCGAATTGCGGCCCTCGGATTACCGTATTCGTTGGCAGACGCAGATGGCAGGCTTGCTCTGGCGGCATGACGAAAAGCAAGCCCGCGTGTTGTTTGACAATGCGGCGGCGGATTGGCGCGCGCTGTTCGACAAACTGCCGGAAACGGTTGATGAAGAAGCCGGCAACGGCCCCGATTACAGCTCCCATCTGCAATTACGCCAAGAATTAGTCCGCGCCTGGGCGCAATTCGACGGCGTTGCGGCGTTGCGTTTTGTCCGCGCCACGCGGCCTTTGTTGGAGCAATATCTGACAGATGACAACATTCTGGAACAGGAAAATAGTTTGCTCACGGAGATTGCCACCCAAATCGCCGCCAAAGACCCCAAAGAGGCGTTGAAACTGGCGCGGGAAAGCCTGGATAAAGGCATTCAAGGCCAACAAATCAATCTGCTGCAAAAGCTCAAAGAATTACACCGTCCCTCCGCCAATGAATTCGCGCAACAACTTTACGAAAAGCTAAAGCAGGCCGATGTCTTAAAAAACAATACGACGAGCCAAGTCGCTTTCGGCTTTTTGCAATACGCGCACGAGGCCCTCGGCAGCGAAGGCGCACCCTTGAACGAACGCGAGTTGCGCTCATATATTGCCCAACTTATCAAAGCTGCGTTGAGCGTTTCGCCTGGTAAATTTACGCCCAACGGCTACTCGCAAGAGTTTTATAACGCCAATAATATCTGCAATTTCTTTAGTAATTGGGGTGAATTAGAAAAGTATGCGCCGGGTCGCGGCGCGGAACTGAAAGCGCGGGCCGAGGCCTGGCAACGCGCCTTTACGGGCAATAACCCCTGGCAAAATTATTACGAGGTTATACAGAACAAAACGACGCCGGAAGCTTTGGAGAAATTAGCCGCCGCGCCACCGGAAATGCGCGACAACCTTTACACGCAGTTGGCCCACAAACTAGCCGGTGAAGGCAACTACGAACAGGCGCGGCAAATTGTCAACGACAATCTAAAGAATGCCGGCAGCCGCGACAACACCTTGCGCGGCTTGGAGCAACTGCAACTTAATCAGTCTATTTCTAAGGGCGATATAGCTGCGGCCCGCGCCGGACTGACGCGCCTCCGCAGCCGCCAGGAACGCTTTCAGGCGCTTTTACAAATAGCTGAACAACTCAAAAGCACTGACAAAAAAGCTGACGCCCGCGTCTTTTTAGACGAGGCGCGCCAGCTTTTGCCGTCGCGCCCGGCGAATCAGAGCCAGTTGTACCTTTATTTCGCGTTGGCCCAGGCTTACGCGAGCGATGACAACAAAAAATCGTTTGAATTACTTGAGTCGTTGCTCGACCAATTCAACGAACTCTGCGTGGCGGCAGAGCGTGTGGACGGCTTTTTAGGCCAAACCTACGACAACGGCGAGTTTCAGCCGAACGGTTCGTTAGGCGAGTTTGCCCAACAGATTTCGTTCACTCTGGCGGCGTTGGTCAGCAAAGACATGGCCCGCGCCCGCAAATGCCTGGCCCGTTTGCAACGCCCTGAAGTGCGTATCACGGCCTCGCTTGCCATCGCGGAAAACCTTCTCGCCGCCAATGAAGACGGCAAGCAAGTTTCGTCCGTCCCGAACCTGGTTGACGGCATCCGGCGCGCCCGCGAATGAGCGCAGACGTTTGCGGCGTTTTGTTTTCGCCACAGATTACACAAATTCCACAGATTATTGGTTTTATCTGTGTTATCTGTGGATAGTTCTTTTTCTTGAAGTGTATAGTGGCAATTGATAAACGCCCCGAATTATTTACAGGTCCAAGAAAATCACATCTTCTTCTTTGCCAAAGCTGCCAAAGCCGCGCGAATTTCGTCATTGGTCGGACGTTGGCGGTAATCTTCGTCAATCCGCATCCATGCTACCTTGCCGTCCTTATCCAGCACATAAACCGCCGGATGCGGCACGCCGGCGAAATCCTGTCCGTCAAAAGCCGGATTGCGCAGACCGAAAGCGTCAATGATTTTGTGGCCCGGGTCAGAGAGAATCGGGTAAGTTAACTCGCCTTTGCCGTCTTGGGTGATGCGCGTCACCACATCTTTCGACTTGGCGGGCGGGTCAATGGTGATGGCGTAGAGAAGCGCGTTGTCGTCTTTGGTCAATAAACTGCGTAGCTCGGCTAACTGCCGGCGGCAGTACGGTCACCAATAGCCGCGATAAAAGACCAACACAACGGGGCTTTTGCCTTTAGACGCCGCCAGCGAAACGGATTTGCCGTTCTGGTCGGTCAAAGTAAAATCGGGCGCGACATCGCCAACGGCCAAAGGTTTTGGCGTCTCTTTTTTCATCGCTTGCCCGAACACGCCCAACGTCAATAACAGGGCGAAAAAAGTCGTTCCTAAAAAGCGTTTCATAAATAATCTTTCCTTGCTGTGGAGTTGCCGCTTGAAAGATAGCGGCCTGGCGGCTATCTTCTCACGGAGTTACGTTTGTTCATACTTTTGCAACGAGGATTTATTCCATGTCACAGGAAACTACGGCGGCGCGTCCGGCGTGGGCCATCGAAAACTATCTGACGGAAAACGCGGGCCGCCTACACATCAACGGGGCCGACGCGGTGGATTTGGCAAACAC
>JAYVJN010000453.1:0-3939 GCA_043769325.1 Acidobacteriota bacterium | reverse complement strand
AGCGAGATGCAGAAACTAGGCTCACTCGCCCGCGCCCAATTCGACCTCGCTTCGATGGGCATCGTGCACCGCGTCGGGCGTCTGGAAATCGGTGACACCAGCGTCGTCATCAGCGTTGCCGCGCCGCACCGACGCGCCGCCTTCGCCGCTTGCGAATGGGCCATCAAAGAACTCAAGCGCACCGTGCCGATTTGGAAAAAAGAGTTCTATGAGGATGGCGAAATGTGGGTCGAAGGCGAGTCTGCCGGAGTTTGAAAACTTTCCCGCCGGCATTGCGTATGATACGATGTCCAAGTTATTGGGTATCACCCGTCTGTAAACCATCTGCATTTCGTGAAGGAGTCGTTTGCCATGCGCTTACTGCGTAGCTGTCTGCTGCTGTTAGTTGTCTTTTTGTTGGTAGAAAACTATTTTCTCGCGCCCTCAACCGCACAAGAAACCCGTCCGGCGGCTACCCCGCAAGCCTCGCCCGAAACCAAACCGGAACCCACGCCCACGCCCACGCCGAACCCGATGTCAACCGGCACTTTCGGTGGTTTGCGTTGGCGCAGCATCGGGCCGGCGGTGACTTCGGGGCGCGTCAATGGCTTTGCGGTTGACCCTAATGACCGCGCCAAGTATTACGTCGCGGTGGCTTCGGGCGGCGTCTGGAAAACGGTCAACGCCGGCACTACCTGGATGCCCGTGTTTGATAATGAAGGCTCGTTTTCCATCGGGGCTATCGCGCTTGACCCGAAAAATACGGCGACAGTTTGGGTTGGCACCGGCGAACACAATAGCCAACGCAGCGTCGGTTACGGCGACGGCGTCTATCGTTCGGACGACGGCGGTAAAAGCTGGCGCAACTTGGGGTTAAAGAAATCGGAACACATCGGGCGCATCGTCATTGACCCGCGCGACAGCAATGTGGTCTATGTCGCGGCGCAAGGGCCTTTGTGGTCGGCGGGCGGCGAACGCGGGCTTTATAAAACTACCGACGGCGGCAAGACCTGGAAAGCCGTGTTGCCCGGCACGGAAAACACCGGCGCGACGGATGTGTCGCTTGACCCATCCAATCCCGACACGGTTTACGCCGCGACCTGGCAACGCCGCCGCCATTTCTACACGCTCATCAACGGCGGCCCGGAAAGCGCGATTCACAAATCAACTGACGGCGGCGCGACCTGGACACGCCTGCGTAGCGGCTTGCCGCCGGGCGATTTGGGGCGCATCGGCCTGGCGGTTTCGCCGGCGGACAACAATGTCGTCTATGCCACAATTGAGGCTTCGGGCGTTTTAAGCGGCATCTTTCGCTCCAACGACAGAGGCGCAACTTGGGAACGCACCAGCCCGACCATCGCGCAAGGGATGTATTACGGGCAAATCATCGCCGACCCAAAAAACGTTGACCGCATCTACATTCCCAACGTCATCTTTCAGGTTTCGGACGACGCGGGCCGCACTCAGCGTCCGCTGGGCGAGAGGCTCAAGCACGTTGACAACCACGCCATCTGGGTTGACCCGAAAAACACGGATTATATGCTCGTCGGCTGCGACGGCGGCGTCTATGAGAGTTTCGATAGAGGCGCGAACTGGGATTTCAAATCCAACCTGCCTATCGCGCAGTTTTACGACGTGGTAGCCGACAACGCCGCGCCTTTTTACAACGTCTATGGCGGCACGCAAGACAACAATTCGCTCGGCGGGCCGGCCAAAACGCGCAACACCGTCGGCATCGTCAACGACGATTGGATTGTCACCAACGGTGGCGACGGTTTCCGTTCGCAGGTTGACCCCGAAGACCCGAACATCATCTACGCCGAAAGCCAAAACGGGGGCCTCGTGCGTTACGATAAGCGCACGGGCGAGCGCGTCGGCATCGTGCCAATCGAGGGAAAAGACGTAGAATCACAGCGTTACAATTGGGACGCGCCTTTTATCATCAGCCCGCACTCGCGCAATCGGCTCTATTTCGCGGGCCACAAACTCTATCGCACGGACAATCGCGGCGACGATTGGAAAACTGTCAGCGGCGACCTTTCGCGCCAGATTGACCGCAATACTTTGCCGGTCATGGGCAAAATCTGGGGGCCGGACGCCATCGCCAAACACCAATCCACCGCGCTCTGGGGCAACGCCTCCGCGCTGGCCGAATCGCCCAAAAAAGAGGGCCTGATTTACATCGGCACGGATGATGGTTTGATTCAAGTCACCGAAGACGGCGGCAAAAACTGGCGCAAGGCAGACAAAATCGAAGGCATCCCGGAGATGAGTTACGTCAGCCGCATACTGGCCTCAAACCACGACGCCAATACGGTTTACGCGCTCTTCAATAATCACCAGAACGGCGATTTCAAACCCTACGCGGTGAAAAGCGCGGACGCCGGCAAAACCTGGACTGCCATCAACGGCAACCTGCCCGAACGCGGTTCGCTCTACGCCATCGCGGAAGACCACGTTAATCCCAAACTGCTCTTTATGGGCACGGAGTTTGGCTTCTTTTTCAGCGTTGACGGCGGCGCGAAATGGATTCAAATGAAGGGCAATTTGCCCACTGTCGCCGTGCGCGACATCGCCATCCAAAAGCGCGAGAACGATTTAGTCATTGCCACTTTCGGGCGCGGCTTTTACGTTTTAGACGATTACACGCCGCTTCGCGCAGTTAATGCAACGGCCTTGGAACAACCTTCGCAGCTTTTCCCCGTGAAAGATGCTTTCATGTACATTCGTTCCAACTCATCAACCAACGGTTTTCAGGGCGCGTCATACTACACCGCGCCCAACCCGCCCTACGGCGCGACGATGGTTTATTACCTGAAAGAAGCGCCTAAAACCAAGAAACAAAAACGCCTGGAGGCCGAGCGTGACGCCGAACGCAAGAAACAGCCGTTTCACTACGCGACCATCGAGGAACTACGCGCCGAAGCCGAAGAAGAGCCGCCCGCGCTCATCTTCACCATCACCGACGCCGACGGTAAACTCGTGCGCCGCATCAGTGCGCCCGCCGCGCCCGGCGTACAGCGCGTAACGTGGGATTTCCGCTACTCGCCGCCCGCCGTCTCTGCCGCGCCGCCACAATTGCCGCCCGGCGTGACTTTGCCGGAAGGTTTCACATTCGGGCCGCAAGGCGTGTTGGCGATGCCAGGTAAATACAACGTAGCAGTAGCTTTGCGGGTGGACGGCAAAGCCACGCCGCTGCCCGGCGCGCAGTCCTTCAACGTCGTGGCCGAAGGCGCGGAGAATCTCGCGGCGGCTGACCGTGCGGCTTTGCAGGAATTTCAACGCAAAGTTTCCGCGCTGCAACGCGCCATCAACGGGGCCGGCGACGTAGCTGCGGCCACCAAAACGCGCATCGGCTTGCTCAAACGCGCCGCGAATGAGGTTGACGCCACCAAACTAGCGGCTGACACGGAACAGTTCGACAACCAGATTGACGCCATTCTCCACGCGCTGCGCGGCAATCGCCCCAACAACGAAATCCCGCCGCCTTCCATCAGCGACCGCATCGGCGCGGTCTCGCAAACCATACGCTTCTCCACCGGACGCCCGACGCAGACACAAATTGAGCAATACAACCTCGCCGCCGAGCAGTTCAAACCCATCATGGCGCGGCTGCGGGCGATGGTTGAAGATGAATTACCCAAACTGGAAAAGGCTCTGGAGAAAGCCGGCGCGCCGCTCACACCAGGCCGCTTGCCGGATTGGAACGAGTAACAGAATTTCGGCGCAAGAAATCGCTCGTCAAATCCGTGAGCGTAATCGAAAAAAGTATTCCGGCGGTTAGAGTTACGCCTTGAGGCGTGAAGGGTTGCGTCAAACTCACGCTTGAAAGCGTAACTCTAACTTTTATTATCCGATTAATAATGCGAATCAAGGGTTAAAATTTAACCGCCAAACCGGATGCGTCGGCCCGCCACGCTTGCGAAGGGCAACCAGCCCGGCGGGAAACACGCCACTTTC
>JAYVJN010000452.1:0-10046 GCA_043769325.1 Acidobacteriota bacterium | reverse complement strand
ATGTTTGCTGCCGGTCTTGTTCGCTCTGTGCGCGATTGCGTCGCAAGCGCAGGCCGTCAATATTTCCGTAAACGCCTTTAGCGGCGAGGAGAATCGCCGCGCTCTGCGCGTCGAGGTCAGACTTTCCGCGCCCATTGCCGTTCCTGTGACGGTGAATTACGCCACGACGGACGGAACAGCCCGCGCCGGCGAGGATTACATCGCTTCAAGCGGCACTGTTACTGTTCCGGCGGGACAAAGATTTCAAACATTTGACATCACGGTTATTGACGATGACATTTACGAATGCGGTTGCGATGAGACGCTTTTCATCAACATTTCCAACCCTTCCGTCGGGACCATAACCCAAGGCACGGCCACCATGCGAATTGCTGACGACGAACGACGCCCCACCGCCTTCGTTAATATGGTAGCCGAAGGGCTTGAGGGCAACGCGGGACAACGCGGCAATATCAGTTTTACCGTGACCTTGTCTTCGCGCAGTGTCTTTACGTCCGAGTTTTCCATTCTCACAATGCCTAACGGCACGGCGACGCCTGATGTTGATTATGAGCCGCGCTCAACCATCAGCACGGCTATTCGGTTTTCCGTCCCGCCCCTGACGCGCACGGCAACATTTTCTTTGCCCGTCATCATCGGCGACAATCAGCTTGAACCGGATGAAACTATCAACCTGTTCTTAAATCCGGGCGCCAATATGGACGGTAATGCGGGCCGTTCGTTTACCGGCGTGATTCTTGATGACGACGCGCCGGCTTTCGTCTCGGTTCTTAAATTCGCGCCGCACAACATCTCCGCCAGCGAACACGCGGGTTTTGCGACTGTAACCGTCAACCGCACCAATAATCTATTTAACGATATTGCGGTTGATTATGAAACGGTTGACGACTTCAATCTGCTACTCTGCGCCAATCGCGTTCCCAACCAGCGTTGTGACTACACTCTCACACGCGGGACGCTGCGTTTCGCGTCGGGCGAAACACAAAAAACCTTTACCGTCCCCATCGTGGACGATATGTACCCGGAAGCCCCCGGTTTCAACTCGCCAAACGAAGCCATCGCGGTGCGCCTGGTTAATCTGCCGGCCAACGCCATAGTGGGCGGTTTAAGCGAAGTGGCCCGCATCTTCACCACTGACGGCAAACTGCTCTCGCCAAACGCCGGCCAATACACGGCTGGCTTAACGCCCGAACAGGCCGGCGGCGGCAGCACTACCGCCTCGCTTTTCGCCAGCGTCACGCTCAACCAGGACGAGACGGCGGCCACGATTTCCGTGAGTTCGTTTTTCGGTGCCTTCAATCCGTTTATCACCTTAAACGGCCCCGCCTATTTTGGCGAAACCGGGCCGGTTATCGCCGGCAATTCAGGTGTGCCAGCCGAATTCACCGTCTTCCTAACGCCTTTGCAGGTGCAGCAATTAAAGGCCGGGCTGCTTTACCTGACCGCCACCGATTTCTTTAATAATCCGGTGCGCGGGCAAATCATCGGCAATCCTTTGGAAGATCCGCGCCGTTTCGTGCGCCAGCATTTTCTGGATTTCCTGAACCGGACGCCGGACGCTGCCACTGAGAATCTTTTGTTTGACCAACTACGCCAATGCGGTACGGATGTGGAATGTCTGAGAAATCGCCGGATAGAAGTCTCTTCCGCTTTCTTTGAGGGTGAATATAACGACCTCGGCAGCTATATCCTTCGGTTGAATAAGTTGTCGTTTGGCGAAAACCCAAATTACCGTATGTCTTACGCGCAGTTTATGCCGGCTCGCGCCCGCGCGGCTAGCTTAGGGGGCGTTGCCGCCGGCCAAGCCAACTATCTGCAAAACCTTCTTAACAGCGAGGCTTTTACCACCCGCTATCCGGCCAATATGGGTAAGGTGGCTTTTGTTGATGCCATCTTGGAAAACGTGCTGCTTGGCACCGGCTACCAGATTCGGGGACGCAACAGGGCCAAATTGATTGTCGCCATGAATCATGGCGGACGGGAGCAAATGCTCAACACTTTGCTGGCGGACGAGATTTTCCGTGCCCTAACCCAACATCCGACTGTCGCTTTATTA
Organism: Acidobacteriota bacterium; assembly: GCA_043769325.1. GTDB lineage: Bacteria > Acidobacteriota > Blastocatellia > Pyrinomonadales > Pyrinomonadaceae > JAYVJN01. Next base: position 7,990 of record JAYVJN010000452.1, on the reverse strand, counting down.
CAAGTCTTCGGCTACCAACGCCGTGACCCCAACGAAGCCGAGTATCAAGCCCTGCTCACAAAACTAGGGCAAACAGGCAGAATCAGCGATATTGTCTGCGCCGCTCTTACCTCGCAGGATTACCAGGAGCGTTTCAGCCTCACGGCCCCGCGCAATAGCTCTGAATGCCCGCAATAACAACGGGTTCACAACCAACCAAAAGGAGGCGAGGCAATACGCCCGCCTCCTTTTAGTCTGTGGCAACCCCTTTCCCTTGCAGTATTTCCGGCAAGCGTTTGGTGAAGGCCGAACGCGGCAGCACATCGTCGTAGCCGGCGGCCTGAGCTTCGCGCATGAGCGCGGTCTGGACGTGGGAAAAAAAGCCGATGAGCCACACATTCTTCAGTCTATCCGATGATTTGAAAGCGCGGGCCAGGGCCAGCGGTTCGCACTTTTCGCTGTGCAGGTCAACCAAAACGCAATCCGGCGCGTCTTCTTCGGCCTGAGCAATCGCCGCTGCCAGGCTTTTGGCGAAACGCAGTTCCGCACCTGTCGCTTGCCCCGTCGCTTTTATTTTAGCGGCAAAAATCAAGTCATCCACTGCCGCTAACACTTTTTTCGCCATAAATCCCTCGCCTTACACATTGCCAGCAAAGCCCCGTTTGCGTCAAGATAGCTTCGTTATGGAGCTTGCGCCCCAAAATCTTGAAACGGGCAGTTTCGCGCCGGAAACAGAACTCCCAACCATGCCGCGCCATCTGGTTGTCGCCACTTATAACATTCGCTACGGCGTCGGTTCGCGGCTCATCACGGGCGGTTTGCTGCGCCGCGTGGGGATAGATGTCGCCACGCCACGCGCCGAAACCGTGCGCCGCAATTTAAGGGTCGCCGCCGCCGCGCTACGCGGACAACGCCGTTTCCCCGCGCCCGACATCATCGCCTTGCAAGAGGCCGACAAGAAGACCCGACGGGCCGGTGGCGTCCATATCGCCCAAGAACTGGCGCGGCTTTTGGGCTGGCATTACGTTCACGCTTCAACCTGTTTGCCCCGCGAACATCCGCAAGAACTCAAACAATGGTATCTGGATTTTGAAGAACTTATTCGCGCTGATGACCCCGGCGATACCGGCGTCGCGCTGTTAAGCCGTTTCCCTTTTACTGCCACGCGCATTGATCTGCCCTGGGTTGATTGCCCCTGGCGACCGCGTCTGGCAATTGGCGGTGTCTGGAATTTTGCCGGACAAAGTTTACAGGTCTTCAACGCGCACATTGACCCGCACGCGCCTCTCGCCGGACAGTTGGCGCAACATGAAACAGTGCTCACTTTAGCCGAACAGACGGATGGCCCTTGCGTTTTATTGGGCGACTTTAATACTCTAACGCGGCGCGCGCGACATGAAACGCGGCGTTTTTTAGAAACGAGAGGTTTTCAGACGCCTCTTCCAAACGGAACATCTACCTGGCGCGCCGGTGTTTTAACCAATCATATTGACTGGATTTTCGTGCGCGGCGCGCGACTAACTCGTTGGGGCGTAGCGCGTAGTTTGCGGCGCATTTCCGATCATTGGCCGGTCTGGGCCGAGATTGAAGCTCCGAAGCTTTAGATGTGCGCGTGGCTGAATGTCCGCAAAGCCGCCAAGCCACACTTTCGCACAGGCAACATTTCAACAATCTACCCATGCAAACAGCCGACCAGCCAATCACCAGCCGCCACAATGAATTGGTCAAACACGCCCGCTCAGTGCGTGACGGGCGCAACCGTAACTCTATCTTTATTGAAGGGATACGGCTATGCGAAGAAGCCTTGCGCTCACCCTTAGAGATTGAGACGGTCATTGCCGCCGAAGATTTGCGCCGCCATGAACGCGGTTCTGCGGCTCTGCAACGACTGGCGGAACGAGCAACGCGGGCCGTCTTTGTTACGACAGAAGTTTTCCATTCGTTAGCTGACACTGAAGCTCATCAGGGCTTAATCGTGCTGGCCCGTGTGCCCGAACATGGGCCGCACACGTTTTTACCAACCGCCGGCGAAACCCCTTTACTATTGATTCTGCACGGCATCAATAACCCTGCCAACGCCGGCGCATTGCTGCGAACCGCCGAAGCCGCCGGCGCAAACGGCGTCATCGCTACTGCCGGCACAACCTATCTTTTTTCACCAAAAGCCTTGCGTGGCGCGATGGGCGCAGCTTTTCGTTTACCTGTTTGGTTGGGGGCGACTTTGCCGGAAGTAACCTCTTGGTGTCGCGCGAATGGCATTCGCACCGTTTGCGCCGACATCCGCGCCACACAATCACACGCCAAAATTGACTGGCGACAACCCACCGCCCTGATGCTCGGCGCGGAAGCTCACGGATTAACCGACACCGAACGCGCCTTAGCCGACGAACTTTTCCGAATACCCATGCAGCCGCCTGTCGAAAGCCTCAATGTCGCCGTCGCCGCCGGCATCGCGCTCTACGAAGCGGCGGGGCAACGCTGCTCTGTCGAGGAGAGGAGAGTGGGAGAGCGGGAGAGTAACGCTCAGCGTAGTCAAGGTACTCGCCGTGCTTGACAATACCGCAACGAACCAACCCACTCCCCTACTCCCCCACTTTTTTTCACGGGCAACGGTTTCACTACGAGTCGCACCATAAAACGCGCCTACGCCGTGCTTACTACCGCACACTCTTTCCGGTCTATGGCAAAGCAGCTTTTGTCTGTAATCCCGAAATGCCCTGACGGAGGAAATCTCTTTGTGAAAAATCGTCTCCTGTTCTGTTTATTAACCGTAATTTTAGTCAGCCCTCTGGCTCTGGCGCAGAAACCAGACCGCGCCATAGGCCCGCCTGAGCGTCAACCTACGGCCACACCAACCCCAACCCCGCGCCCCACGCCCACGCCCGGGCCTTCGGCGGAAGAATTACGACGTGCGGCTGACGCGGGACGCTCTGCCGGTGCTGCCGATGGCACCCGTGAAGGCGCGGATGACGGCGCGGAAGATGGGCGGCGACGCGGTCAACGCGAAGGCCGCGAACGCGGTTACACTCGTTGTGAAACAGATGAACGAAACAATAATTTCAATCGCGGTTATCAAATTGGGTTGACTGATGGCGCGCGCGCCGGCGCGGATGAAGGGTCACGGGCCGGAGAAAGCGACGGCGAGCGCAAAGGACGCGACGAAGGCGAGCGCGATGGACTGGACGCGGCCCGCGCCGCCGCACAAAAAACTGAAATTGAACGTGGTCGAACACGCGGCTTCCAACAAGCCGACGCGCAAACCTCAGCCATTGTAGCCCGCGCCCAAACTGAAGGGGCCGCCGCCGGCGACCAAGATGCCCTCACGCGCGCCCGTAGCGAAGATTACCAAAAAGGCCGGGATGATTACCGCAAAACGCAGTTTCAGTTACGCCCACGCCTGAACGAAACATTTTCTTTGTCCGATGGTCAACAACGCCTCAGCCGTTTACCGTTTACTGATAACGACAATATGTTATGGTCTTACCTTTTACCTACCACTACTGATATTTGGTCAAACCATGCGCCTTCTAAGAGTTTCACGGTGTCAAACCAAGACCCCGATGTTCCCGCGCCGGATAAATCTTCGCCCGACTTTTCGCGCCGTCGCGCCGGGCCTGGCTTTCCCAGCGCAGAAGAACGAAACGCCTACAACCAAGCCTATAACCAGGCTTATAGAGATAGTTGGCGGCGTTCCTATAACGAAGAATTTCGCCGCGCCTATCGCGCCGATTACCATTACTCATACTCGCGCGGTTGTGATGAAGCCCGCCGTTTAGACTTTAGTTACAACTACCGCGAAGGCCAGCAACGCGGTTATAGCGAAGGCCGGCAGCGTGAATATGACCAACGCTTTCGCCCCGCTTTTGACCTCGCGCACCGACGCTCTTACCAACGGGCCTACGATGATTCCTACGCCGCCGAATTGCCGCGCGCGCAACGGAACATCTTTGAGGAAAGTCGTCTGAACGCTTTTACAGAACGCGAAAAAGAGATTTATGACGCAATTTTCGCCCGCGCTAAACAAGAAAACTTTGCCGCCACTTATCCGCGTTACCAGAATCAAGAATATAGTCGCGGCAAAGCGGATGAGGCTACCGATTTCACTGCGCGCCCGCTTCGTTTAGTGGCAACGAGGGTCAGCGAAACACTCGCGGATGGCGCTATGGAGCCTGGCGAAGATTTGCGTTTGCATCTGAGTGTCCGCAATTTTGCCGCCGCCGCGCTTAGGCAAGAAGATGTTTTGTTAGTGGTAAATAGCTCTGACGGAATAGTTACGCAGGAGACTAAAATCAATCTTGGGCGAGATTTACGCGCCCAAAGCGTCAATCAAATCAGTGACGCGCTGGACTTTCAATTACCGGAATACGCGCTCCGCGAAGATTTTCATCTACGTCTTAAACTATTTTATCAGGGCCGCATCATCAGCGAAGAAGATATTGCGTTGCGCGGGCTTTATGCCACAGAAATCACTTTAAGCGGAAGCCAGCAATTGGCCGAAGGGTTGCCCCGCGCTTTAAGCGTGACAGTCAAGAACCGTTCCACGCAAACATTACCAGAGAATACCCGCGTTAACTTACGGGCTAACGAAAATAACGCCATCGAACTGCCAATCAATGAAAGCACCCTCGGCGCGTTGGCGCCTGGTGAATCGCGCACCCTTGAATTTCCGCTTATCGCCAGAAATTTTAGCGACCAAGCATTATTGCCGCTAGATGTTCGCATCGAGGCCGGCGCCCGCCGTTTGGGTCGCCATATAGAAGAACGCCCGTTTTCTGTTCTGAATGCTTACCGCGTCAATATCTCTAATGATGTGAAAGCATTACGTCAAGCAGGCGGCGCGCGTCTGGAGTACCAAATTACTAATAACGGTTCGCTTGAAAAAGGCCGCGCTTTGCAGGTTACAGTGCGTTTTGTGGGAGCAAACGCCGGTATTTTCTCTCTGCCCGGTGTCAACCCACAGTATCTTGCGCCGGTGGCGCAAGGCCGGACGGTTACATTTGTCGCGCCCGTCAATGTCGCCGAGGCCAACGGCGGCGGCACTCTTGAAATTGAAATTCAGGAAGAAGGCCGTCCGGTCATTATTCGCCGCATAAAGTTTTAAGGAGTCTTAATCATGCTTAAAGCACTAACCTTTTTGCTACTTCTGTTTGCGCCTTGGGCAGTTCGCGCCGGCGACATCCCGCAAGGCTATCGCGGTTTGTTCAGCGATGGCGCGGGTAATTTATCGCTTGAATTAAAGGAAGATAAGGCGATTTTCTCCCAAGCCGGACAGACGGTAAAGTTACCTGTTGTGCGCGAACCGGCGGGCAAATTTTTCACCAAATTAACAAACGGCAAAGCGGGCCTCTTCATCGAAGAACCGGCCAAAGGCGTCACAACGCTGCAAGCCTTCGCCGTCATCTACCGCGACGCGCCCGTGCGCCAAGCCTTGGGCCTCACTTGGCGCGCGGCAACCGTCTATCATTTCACCCTGCAACGTGAACTATCAACTCTCGCGCCCGCGCTGGAAATCAACTATTCAGACGACGGTTTGGTAACACTTGATGCAACTACTTTAACCTGGCAAATCGGTTGGGGGCCGGCAGCGCAACACCAAACTTTACAAAGAGTTACACCCGCAAAAGCAAATTAACCAGGCCTGGCGGCCAATAATATCCGCAAATCGCGCACATTTGTTCCGGTTGGGCCGGTAATTATCGCCTCGCCTAACTTGGCAAAGAAATTATAGGAATCGCTGCGGGCCAAATAATCAGTGGCCGCCAGACCTTTGCGGCGGGCGCGGGTCAGGGTTTCCGGCGTTACAATCGCGCCCGCCGCCGGGCTGTTGCCGTCAATCCCGTCCGTACCGGCGCAGAGGGCCGCTACTTTCCAACCCTGCGCCGTAAACCATTCGCGTTTTTCGTCCAACAATATCGCCAACCGCAAAGCCGTCTCCGAACTGCGCCCGCCCTGCCCCGCCCCGCGCACCGGACAGGAAAATTCGCCCGCCGAAGCTATCCCTACTAAACAGTTGATGTTATCGGACGCATTCATCTCACAGCGTTGTAATAATCGTTCAAACAATAGCCGCGCTCCTTCTTCGATGGGTTGCTCAACTATGTCCGACGCGGTTTCGCATTCATAGCCGCGCATTTTCGCGTTTTCAGCGATGGCCCGTAAAGCGGAGTTTTGGTCAAGTAAGACGAAGTGGCGCGAGTGTTTAAGCAAAAGCGCAGACGGGCGTTTTAAGCTGCTTAAAGCATTAACTACAAGCGGTGGCAACTGCGAGGCTAAACCGTAACGTCGCAAGACTTCCTTGACATCGGGCGCGGCAACCGGCGGCGCCAGCGCGGGGCCGGAAGCGACGCTGGCCTCATTGCCCGGGTTCGTGTCGGAAATGATAAGACTAAACTGTTTAGCGTTCGGCGCAAGCCGCGCCAGGCCGCCGCCTTTGACGGCTGAAAGGGCGCATCGGACGGCGTTAATTTCAGCGATTGACGCCCCGCAATTGATTAAAACTTGATTGGTTTGCTGTAAATCCGTCAGCTTTAAGCTATCATTAAGCGGCCATTCCAGCATCGCCGAACCGCCGCCGGAAATGAGAAAGACAAGGTTAGCGTGTTCAGCCTCAGCGCGGCGCAATAAATCAAACGCGGCTTGGGCGGCCTGTAAACTCGCCTCATTCGGCACCGGATGGCCGCCGGCAAAAATGCGCCAACGCCCGTCTAATTCTCCATCAGACGTTATCGGACGCATATCGCTTTCCGGCCCGCTCAAAACGCCCGCAATGAATTTCTCTTTGAGTATTTCGCTCAGGGCAAACGCCATTGGGCGGGCCGCTTTGCCGATGGCAACAGAGTAAACGGGGCCGGCCAATACTTCGCCGCCAATGTGTAACGTCTCGCCTTCTCGCGTAAAGGCCCGCCGCGTGGCTTGGCCCGCGTCTAGTTGCGGCAGAGTTTCCAGGAAAATTTCGCGGGCGATGGCGGGTAAGCTGCTCATTCTTAGGAAAGAAAATTAAGGCTCTTTGGGAATGGCTGTGCAAACGGGTTGTAATTCAATATGTGTGTACCTATTTTCAACAACTTAGCCAACTCTATCGGCCACTTACACAGCCATTCCCAAAGAGCCAAAATTAAATAACTTTACCCACTAAGCATCTTGCAGAAACACGCACTACGTCAAGTGTGTGATGTTTGACGCCCGAACTAAAGTGCGGGCTTCCGCATTGTGGGTCACTTTATTTTTGCTCTGTTACTTAAAGCGGCGTGGTTCTGGCGCTTAACCAAGCGGCGATTTCGCCCACGCCGAATTGGTCGGATTCTATGGCTAAGACGAGCGCGACGATTTCTGCGACGGGGCAAATAACCTCAAACCCGTTGCGGTAGAGAAACTCATCTACGACGGCGGTGGCGGTGCGTTTATTCCCGCCGTACCAGGGGTGATTTTTTATCAGGCCGAAATAGAGCGTGGCGGCTTGGCGTATAACATCGGCGTTTTCGTAAACAGAGGCTTGCCGGGGACGGGCCAGGGCAGATTCAATCAGATTTTTATCGTCAACGCCGAAACGGGTTTCGCCCAACCGCCGCATGAGCCGGAAATGAATTATCAGCGCGTCGGCAAAATCTACATAGCGCGTGGGTTCAATCGCCAAGGCGTTTCATCTCCGCAAAAGCGTCTTTATATTTATCGTAGATGCGGTCAATCGCTTTTTGCAATTCGGGTCTGGGCGGTGGAATTATCTCGGTGTCAATGTTGCCCTCGCGCGCATACATGACGGCGATGGAGCCTTTTTCCTGGCCCAACGCTTCAGCAAAATCATCGGGCAATTCAATAATCCAACCGCGTTCGCTTTTTTGCGGCACAATTACACTCATAGTTTCGTTCTCCTCGCGGGATACATTTTACTACAATCCGGCGAAATTCGCCCGCCTTTCGCAAACGGCGCAAACCGTGAGGGAAAAGCATGGACAGGCGGGAGATTTGTTGCTATTCTCGCGTGGATTTACGAAGCAAACCAACGAGCGCAGCC
>JAYVJN010000451.1:0-3628 GCA_043769325.1 Acidobacteriota bacterium | reverse complement strand
GATTGTATTGATGATTGCAGCTTTGCTGCTCAATTTTTACGGCCCCAAAATTACTTTCGGCCAGTATCAAGGCATGGTCGGCGGCGTGCCTCTGTACGGCTGGCTGGGTTTGAGCGGTTTGCTGGCGGTCTGGGGCCTGGTGTTTGTCGTGGGCGATGCGGTGCGGGCGCGGCGTTTGCTGCTTGAACCGCAGGAAAAAGAGGCCGCCGCACCGTTGCGCCGACTTGATGACGCGGAGCTCGCGGTTATCATCGAAAACGACAACCGGCTGGAACGAGAGCAGCCCGGCTATAAGCGCACCACTTCGCCCGACGGCCAATATCTCGGCCCGGATTATCCGCATCCGATTATCTTCAAAGACCGTTGCATCGGCTGTCACGCTTGCGTCGAAGCCTGTCCGCACGACGTTCTGGCAATCGTCAACGGCGTTTCGCACTCGGTTGCGCCCGACCAATGTATGGAAGACACCGGCTGCCAGGTGGCTTGTCCGGTCAACCCCAAAGCGTGCATCGTTTTGATGACGACCAAAAAGGTGCGCCCTTTGCCCGCGCCTAAACGCGACGGCAAATCTTACGAGACGGACGCCAAAGGCTGTTACATCATCGGCGATGTGTCGGGCGTGCCGCTCATCAAAAACGCCGCCAAAGAAGGCGAAGAAGTTATCGAAAACGTGGCCGCCAGTTTGTCGGGCGCGGCCCCTGAACCCAAAGCTCAATACGATGTGGCGATTATCGGCGCCGGGCCGGGCGGCGCGTCGGCGGCGGTCACGGCCCACGTCAAAGGCTTGCGTTACGTCTGCCTCGAACAAAACCGCATCATGGAGACGATTGCCGCCTACCCGAAAGGCAAATACGTCTTTCTCAAACCCGACAATGATTGGCACGGCGGCATCGAACTTTTCGGCATGGGAATGCAGCCCAAGAAAATGGACGAAGCGGCCCTTGCCGCCGACGCGCAACTTACCAAAGTCTTGGGCGCGGAACTGGACACGGTGGTCGGCGTCCAAGCCGAAATGATGACGCACGAAATGATGCCGCACATCCCGCGCATCATGCAGGAAAAAATCCGCGCCGTGTTCCCTAAGAAATTACAAGAAGAACTGCGTGAGAAAATCCGCGCCGCTGTTGTCGGCAGCCCGACGGGAGCTGTGGACGACAATTTCCTACGCCAATCCTTTGACCAGAAAATCAAAAACGCCGATGCCGCCTCGCGCGACGCGCTACTGGCCGGCGCGCGCGCAAAAGTCATGGATATTCTGACGCGCAAAATCCCCGGCGACCAGCGCGAAAATCTGCTTGACACCTGGATTGGCACGATTGAAGACAAAGGCGTCAAAATCAACACCGAAGAGAGTTGCAAGTCCATCAAACGCGCCGATGACGGCGATTATTTCAGCGTCACCACCGAAAAAGGCAGCTACACGGCGCGGCGCATCGTTATTGCCATCGGCTTGCGCGGGACGCCCATGAAGTTGCGCGTGGACGGCGAGAAGGAAGCCGAAAAAGAGGGCCGCGCCCTGTATGGCTTGCCCAACCCGGACATTTACAAGCAAAAGAATTTTATCGTCGTCGGCGGCGGCAACTCGGCCATCGAAGCGGCGGTGGATTTAGTGGCAACGCGCGACGGCACCAACATCTCTTTCCGTCCACCCGAAGACCGCAACAACGTCACGCTGCTCGTGCGCAGCGATTTCAAAGGGGATTTGAAGTTTGGCAACAAAATGCAGATTTACCAATGTATGGACGCCGGCGCGCTGAAAGTGCAGTTCGGCAAAGCCATCAAAGAGATAAAGCCCGGCCAAGTCGTCGTCGAAAATCTCCGCACGAAAGAGACGGAAACCGTTGACAACGACCACGTTATCGCCCTTATAGGCGGCGACAAACCCGACAAATTCCTCGAATCCATCGGGATAGAGATTGCCGGTAAAGTTAAAAAATAAGCAGGTGAGTAAAAGTGTTCCGGCATAATGCGGAAGCCCGCACGAAGTAAGGGCGTGAAAAACACACTTATTTCGTGCGGGCTTCCGCATTCGGATTAGGCCCAAAAACATAACCTTACCTGCCTCGCAACACCGCTGCCCGATGTTGTATTTTTCAGGGAGCAAATAAATGAAAAGAACTTCTTATCGCCGGCTCGTCCAAGAGTCGGTCAGCCTGTTACTTTGCGGATTGTTGTTGTGCGCCGCGCCGTTGAGCGGTCTGGCCCAAACGCGCACCGCCGCCCGCCCGTCCACTAACAGCGAAAGCAAAAACGCCAAAGTGAAACCTACTTCAAGACAGGGCAAGACCACCGCGCTCAAACTAGGCAAATTGCCCGAAAATCTGCGCGGCGCGTCTGCCGACGGACAGATAAAGGGCGAGACGTTTACCGGCGAACCCGGCATTACCGAAACCGTCGAACAGATTATGGAGCGTGAACGCAACACGCCCAAAAAGCCTTTTGACCCTAACAAAGTCGAACCAACCAAGCCCGAACTCGAATATAAACCCAACAAAAAGCCTTTGCCCGGTTCGCTTGACGTGCCCAGTTTTCCGGTTCAACCGCCCGACAAGCCTTTGCCGGAGAGTGTGCAGTCTCCGCAAACCATCGGCACCTCCATCGCCGGCCCGGGCCGCAACGCGGACGGTATCGGTTCCATCCCGCCGGACAGCATAGGCGATGTCGGCCCGACGCAAGTGTTGATGCACGCCAACGGGCGCATCAAAGTTTACGACAAACTGACCGGCGCGGTGGGCGGCCTGGACGTGACCGATTCGACATTTTGGACTTCGGTGAGCGGGGGCGTCGGCATTTCCGACCCGCGCGTGGAGTATGACCGTCTGAGCGGGCGTTGGTTCCTCTGCATGATAAACGTCTCCAACACGCTCAACCGCGTGATGATTGCGGTCAGCAGCGGGCCGACGATTACCAACACCGCGAGTTTTACGTTTTTCCAGTTTGCCACCGCCACGCAGTTCCTCGATTACCCGACGCTCGGCGTGGACGCCAACGCCCTCTATATCGGCGGCGTCATCTTCAGCGGTGCCGGCTCTTACGCCAGTTCGCGCGGCTACGTTATCAACAAAGCCAACCTCCTGAGCAACACGCTGACGGTGACAACCTTTAACGGCTTGGTGGCAAGTAGCGCAGGCGCAGGGCCGACGATACCCCAAGGCGTCAGTAACGACGATGCGACTTTCGCCGAAGGTTACTTTATCGGAGCTGATAACGCGGCGTTTAGCCTGTTGCAAATAAGGCGCGTCAGCACGCCGGGCGGAGTGCCGACAGTTTCGGCAAATATCGGCGTGACCGTTGCGACAACTACCTTTCCTTTAGGCGGAGCTACCGGTATCGGAGTTCCTTATCAAGGCTTGCTATCCGGTCGAACATTGGATGATTTGGATGACCGGCTTTTCCAAGCGCAAATTACCAGAGACAATGTGACGGGCGTTTCCAGACTTTGGACTTCGCATAACATTGAAGTAAACACTACCGGTGTTGCCGACGCAGCGGGCAATCGCAACGGTTCGCGTTGGTATGAGGTGCAAAATTTAACCGCCACGCCGACAATTATTCAATCCGGCACGCTCTTTGATTCAGCCGCCGCTAATCCGAACAGCTTTTGGCTTCCCAGCGTCGCGGTTTCCGG
>JAYVJN010000450.1:0-3893 GCA_043769325.1 Acidobacteriota bacterium | reverse complement strand
CCGCAAATAATCAATAACCTGCTGTTCAATTTCGCGGGCCAAAGGCAATTCAAGTTTTTCTAAGGCAAACGAGTAACCGAACTCGGCCAGAATCTCTTCTGTCGGATAGCTCATCTTGAAGTAATCGCTAAAATTATACCGTTTGCCGGCCTTGAAAATAGTTTTACGCATTATTTGTCATTCCTCATCATCGCCCCCGCCGCCAGACGAGCTAAACATACTTTCAGACCAACGACGGCTCTCAAAAATGAGGTTCCAAATGAGGACGATAAGCGGCCCCAGGGCCAACAAAAACAAGGCGAGGATGAAATTTACGCCGCGCGTTTTGTTCTGTTCGACGGTCAGATTGACCGTCATCGGCTGTTGCCACTTTTCCCACGCGGCTTCGAGACGCAAAGTGTAATCTCCTTCCGGCACGCCCGAAGCATAAGCCGAAGCGGAAGTTGAACCTTCACTCCACGATTCGCCGTCTTCCACACCGTTGTAGTAGGAAATTTCCAGCGGAAACGATTGCACCAGGCCGGTCTCATCGTTAATCAAATCGCCTTCCATCGCCACCCACGAATTGGCGACGGGCGCGGTGGCCGTGATGTACAGATTGCGGCGGCCCGCCAGGTGGAATTTCTGCTCAGTGAAAAACGACTGCGTGCCGTCGGCGTTGGGTAAAGCCTGCAACTGCACGCTTTCTTGGATAGGTTTGCTCGAACCGCCCGACGTGACGGTCAGCAAAACGGCTAAGACAACGGCGGCAAAAGTAAACACGGCCCAGTATTTGTAGATGCCCTTGTGTTTGAACGGCTGGTTCGGCGCGACGTTTGACGGCGAAGGTAAACCGCTGACGTTAAAGGCTTTTTCAACATCCTTGCGTTCCCAATACTCGCCCACAGACCAATTGATTTCGCCGCCGCCTTGCCCGCCGTATGATGTCGCCTCACGCGAGAGCATGAGCGGCGGCGCGACAAAATCGCCGGCCTGCACCGTCTCGCCCGTCTCTACTTTCCAGTAAAACTCGCCCAACACGGCTTCGACCCGCGCCGTCGTGTCTTGGAAAATCTTGAAAGTCTGTCCGTTATAGGTGGCGGTTGTGCCGAGGTCAATCACTTCGGCTACCTGCAAAGGCGTGACATAGTTCCAATGGTTGTCGCTGTGCACCATCCAGCGAAAGCCAACCGCCGGATTATAAAGGAGATATTCGCCCCAATAATAGGTTTGGTCAAACGTCACGCTGCGCGTCATGGCCCCGATAACGGTCATCTCGCCGTCTTTGACTGTGCCTTTCGTACCCAACGGCAGAAACGGCGTGAATGCCTGTTCGCCCAATGATTTCAGATATTTAAGTTGGCCCTGATTAACGTCCAAAAGGCCGCTGCAATTGGGACAAGTGACGCGCTCAGTCTGGTCGGGTGCGCGCAATTCGAGGCCGCCGCCGCAATTCGGGCAATTCAGATGCCCCGCCGCCACCTGTTTGGCTTCCTCTTGCTTGGGCTTTTTTGGGGGTTTGATGCCCAAATCATCAAGCGTAACTTCCTGCCCCAAAAAGTAAACCGGCGCGGTTTCGCTGTAATCCAACGTGCCGAAAACCTTGTTCGGCCCCTGCAAATCAGCGTAATTGTATTGCTGTCCGGGCCGCAGCGCGTAGGGAATTTCGCCTTTCGCGCTCAGATAAGTGGCGCGGCCTGTTTCAGCCACAACCAGTTTATGCGGCGAGTTGGGAAGGGGTTGCCCAGGTTGTAAACTGTGAAACTGCGGGGCTTGCCCGCCCGGATAACCTTGCTCAAAGGTCATGTAAAAGCGGCCCTGCGCTTCGGCCAGCCAGCCGAGCCAACCGTTGGAAAACGTGGCGTACCACTCATCCCAACGCCCGCCGGCCTGATGCCCTAGCTGCGTGCGGCCCGTCAGTTCAAACCCCACGCCCTTATAATTTCCGCGCACGCCCAAATCCAAAGGCGAGCCGGTGTCCATCACTTCGGCGACCTTGCCCAAATCTTCCAGGGCGCGGTCTGTGCGCGCCACCACCGAGCGGCAAAATTCGCACACCACAACGACGGACGCACCGCTAGTGAAATTAACGGGCGCGCCACACGCCGGACAATTGGCTTGTAAAACACTCATAACCGCAAGAATTTAACGCAGAGACACAGAGACACAGAGAAAACCAAATCATGCTGAGATACTCCGCGTCTCTGCGTCTTTGCGTCTCTGCGTTAAAATTCTTCCTCTTTCCACCATTCGCACGCTAACCTCTGCCGCGCCCAACATTTCCCGCAGCCGTTCATCCCAGGGCCAGGCGGGGCGTTCATGGCAGCAGTATAAATTAAAAGTCGCCAAACCGTATTCGGGATAGGTGTGACAGGCCAAATGTGATTCAGTCAGCATCGCCAGGCCCGTCACGCCACCGGGCGCGGGAAATTTGTGCCACATCTCCTCGCCGACGACCTGCAAATTCAGTTCCACAACCGCCCGCGCAAAGACCTCGCGCAGCCGCGCCGCATCGCCCAACGCAGCCGCGTCGCAACCCGTCGCCTCAATAAGCCATTCCATGCCGACTTGCATAATTAAAACGCCCTCTAAGCGTATAGCAACTTTATACGTCTGCACGCAAGTAAAAGGTCAAACATTTAGTTTTGCAACCCAGAATTTTGTTTCAACTACACTAAAAACTCGTCCGGTTCGACAATCCTGCCCGCAATGGCTGATGCTGCTACAACATACGGCGAGGCGAGATAGACCTGGCCTGGCCCGCTGCGGCCCGGGAAGTTGCGGTTTTGCGCCGAGACGGTCACGGTTTCGGGCGAGGTGGATGCGCCGGGGCCGGCGTTGATGCAGGCCCCGCAGCTTGGGTCTATCAGTTCTGCGCCGGCGGCGCGGAAGATTTCGATATAGCCGCGTTCTTGGGCGTATTGCTTGATTTTCTGGGAGCCGAATTGTAGATAAAGATGCACGCCGTCGGCCACCCGACGCCCTTGCGCCAACGCGCCTTTCAAGACCGCCGCGTACATATCCATGTCGGCCATTTTGCCGCCGGTGCAACTGCCGCCGTAAGCCGCGTTGATTTTTACTTCGCCTAAATCGCTGATGTTGATGCCGTTGCGCGGGTCGCCGGGCGTGGCTGCCATCGGGCGCAATTCGTTTAAGTCAATCTCAAACGTCGCCGCGTATTCTGCCGCTTCGTCGCCATAGACGAACATCGAACGCACTGTTTCCGCATCAAGGCCGCGATTTTTCACTAAGTAATTGAGCGTCACGTCGTCGGGTTCGATGATGCCCGTCGTGCTACCGGCTTCGACGGCCATGTTGGTCAGAGTGGAGCGTTCGTCTATGTTCATCTCCCTCAAGCCTTCGCCTGTGAACAGCAAAACCTGCCCGATGCCCTTGCCCTGTTTCATGTAATCCGTCGCCATGATTTTGAGCATCACGTCTTTGGCGGTCACATCGGCGCGAATTTTTCCGTTGAGCGTAAAGCGCACAACTTCGGGGACTTTGATGCGTATGTCTTTGGCATACCAAGCGTTAGCCATGTCGGTTGAACCCACGCCGAAGGCGAAACAGCCCAAGACGCCCGCCATGCAGGTATGTGAGTCCGTGCCGATGACGATTTGGCCCGGCAGCGCGAGGTCTTCCACGACGGCGTTGTGGCAGATGGCTTCCGAACCGCCGTCCGCGTGTTCGCCGTAAAGTTTGATGCCTTGCTTTTCGGTAAAGGCGGCTTGCGTGGTGGCGAGTCCGTCGGCGTGTTGGAGCAGCCCCATGTCGCGGTGCTTTTGCGACATGACCTTGCCCAAAAAGGTCAGATGGTCGCGGAAGGCATAGACTGATTCGGGTTCGGTGACGCGGGCCTCCGCGCCAAGTGCTTGCTTGAACAGGCTTTCCGCCATTGGCGTAACGTATTCGTG
>JAYVJN010000449.1:0-14520 GCA_043769325.1 Acidobacteriota bacterium | reverse complement strand
TCAACCGCCTTGCAGAGTTTTCAAACAGTTTCCAGCAATGTAGCGCGTTCTCCGGTTTCGGGCAAGCGTCACGCGGATAAAGCGGCGTTAGGCCCCGACGCCAACGCCGGAATGATACGGCAATGAAGCCAGTAGGGGAGTAGGGGAGTAGATTAGCTTGCGGAACATCCTACTGGCGATCCCGCCGGTAAGTCATTGGCGCAGAACGAGACGGCGGCGGCGGTTCGCGCCTGGGTCAGGCAACGCGCCCGACGCGGAGGGTTACTCTCACACTCCCCTACTCCCTCACTCCCTCACTGGCGCGTTGCGCCGCTTTGCGCTCACTTGGGGTCAACCATTTTCACTATCTCTTCCGGCGCGGCCAGCCCGTAATTCCAGGTTTGTGATTTCTTCAGGTCATCTATCACGCAAACGGCGGGAACGTGATAGCCGGTTTTGGGGCCGTCTCCGGTTAACACCCGCAGCAGCTTGGTTATCTCACCCTTGCTGCCGGTTACCAGAGTCCAACCTGGGGCTCGATGATACTTGTCGCTCCAGGCTTTGAGCCGGGCCGGTGAATCAACTTCCGGGTCGGTGGTCACCGAAATCATGAAAACATCTTTTCCCAGCCTCTCGCCGAGCGTTTTTTGCAGCCTGGCAAAGTTTTCGCCGGACATCGGGCAAACTTCTTTGCAGGTGGTGTAAACGAAGTTGACGATTACCTTTCGGCCTTTAACCAGGTCGGTGTAGAAATTCAGCTTGCGGCCATTTTGGTCTAATACGGCTACGTCCGGCACCACAAACTCCGTCTTTTTCGCGGCTTCGCTATCAACTACCTGCGGTTTATGTTTTTCGTGGCCCGCCGCCTTCTTTGCTGTTTTAGCGGAACCTGCTCTTTGTCCCATCACATCACCGCTTAACAGCACAAAGCCGGCCAAAATCAACCAGGCAAATACGTTGCCGCCGGATTCTCTTAGCCTCTGACGATTTAATTCTTTTGCCATTGCTATCTCCCTTTACAGATACGCCGGAAGGCCCCGCTCAGACACAGGGCCGCCGGCGAACTGTTTACACTAACTTATTGTATCTGAACAATCTTGGCGACTGAGGGAACGCCAGCGTTGTTAACCACAAACATCATGTAATGTCCTGGCGGGCAAACATTACCACTGGCCGGTGTAGTAACCCGCAAACCGGCCCCTACGCGCCGGAACGTCAAGTTGTTGATGCGTTGGTTCATGTTTATTGAGTGAGTGACGGACGAAAGACGCACCATCGTTACTTTGGCGATGCTGCTGGTGTTAGGCATATTGATGAGGATCTGCTGTCCATAACCCATTGTTGACGGCGCGTTGCTTATCGTAGGCCGCGTGGCGTAAGTGCCATCCGGGTTGAACAAGTAAGGCGGCGTGTAAATTTCCGTTTGATATTGGTTGGGAAGTACCGGGCAGGTATCTCCGGCTGATGGGTACTCGGCAGAGCCTGCGCTCAGAACGCGGCCATCAGGCAAGAGCATCGCCGTAGAGTGGTAACGCCGATTCTGGGCCATGCTCGCCATAGTTGACCAGGTTCCATTAGCCGGATTCCATCTCTCCGCCGCATAAACAACATTCTCCGGACAGTTGTTGTTGAAGCCGTTTCCCTTGGTGCCGCCGGTGGCTAAAACCGTCCCATCAGCCAGAATAGTTAAGTTGTGGTGTTTACGCGGATTAGCCATCGGCGCTGTGAACTGCCAAGCGGGGGGAGTTGGCGAAGGCGCAGCCGAAGGAGTTAAGTCAATGATTTCGGCAGTAGCCAGTGGAGTTACCGGACCGCCGCCCGAAATCATGATTTTATCGGTATCATACATGACCGAGGAGCCGGATTCCCGGTAGGCTGAACTAACCGGGCCAAGTGACCAAGCGCCTTCGCCTTGCAGGTCCAGCCAGCGTGATTGCGCTTCCTGTCCGGCATAGAAGACCTTGCCGTTGGAAGCGTAGTAAAGCCAGGGGTAGAGCGGCAAGAGCATCTGGGCATTGTCCAGTTTGTCCCACGCGGTAGCCGTTGAAGAGGGTAAAATCTCCGGGTACAGATTGTTGGCAACCTGCGCGCATTGATTACCGATAATACCGCGTTGCGCGCAATAAGTGCCGGCAGCCGTCAATGTTCCGCCGCTACCCAAAGCTACATTGGAAGGATACCAACGCCCATTCGCCATGTTCGGGCCTGGCTTAAACGCCTTAACTGTTGGATAGATAGGGGTTTGATAGTCAAAAATCGTCGTACCCGGATCTCCGTCATACGCCTGGCCAAAGAGTGTGCCGCCGGTAATCATGACCCGGCCATCTGACATCAAAGAATGACCGGAACAATAAACATCCTTGTCCGTGTACCAAACATCATGCCTATTGTTGCCCGAAATGTCAGGATCACATAATCCGGTAACAGGATCCAACACACAATCCCATAAACGGGTATAGGCGTGGTTCGCAAACGATGTCCAATGCAAGACATTGCCATTGGGCAAGACAGTGGCGTGAATGAGCGGGGCCGAGGAAAAAGACGGCTCCCAGCGGCCCGCCTGACTCCAATTGGATTGCGCTGCCTTGACTGCGCCTTTTGCGTTACCTCTGGCTGCTACGGGGGCAACCAAACTGCCTAATAAAAACACTCCCAGAAAGACATACTGGAAAGCGTCGCTTACTTTTTTTTTAATTGACCAACCAACATTTGACATAACTACTCCTTATTCACCAAACCATTTTTCCCAAACAATGTGGTTCATTAGTAAACGCACACTGCCCCCATTTCTTTGCAGAAACGGGAATTTCCAAGAACAACTTTGTAGGAGACGTTATGCGCACTGTAAACGCTTGTAACACAGGAGTCAACTTATGCTACTGTAATTTTGTAATTATATTCTCAAGAAATGCTTTATTCGCAGTTTCCTTACCCTGCTTACCAAGTATTTCCAGTCAGACAAGCATATAACTAAGGCTACATTTTTTTTGTATGTAATTAAGCAGGTGAGGGAAAATTAGGCTGGATAAGAAAAGGTTAGAGTTACGCTTTTAAGCGTGAGTTTGACGCAGCCCTTCACGCCTCAAGGCGTAACTCTAAACGCCGGAATACTTTCTCTTACCTGCTTACTAACTTTCTGGTATGAATTTATTGGCGGGCCTGGATTTCCGGCAAACTGACGCTATTTGTAGAGTTTCAACGCTACCGTTTCAATTCCACCAGCGTTGCGCCGTTGCCGCCTTGTTTGTCGGGCGCGGGCGTCTTTGGCGACGTGCGAATGGGTACGCAGAAATTCGTGGAGGGCGCGGCGCAAGACACAAAAGCATTTTATCAAAGCTTTGGCGCAACGAGCCAAGTAGCCAGTAGCCAGTAGTCAGTAGGGGCGCGTTGCCTAATTCAGGCGCGAACCGCCGCCGCCTTCGCGGTCTCTGCCACTGACTTTCCGGCTTGCGTCGCCAGTAGGAATTACTATCTTCTTCTATTGTACTGGCTTCATTGCGTTACCGCTATAAATTTCACGCAAAAGCCGAAATCGCTGGAGACAACGCGAAATTTACTTTGGCTTTCGTTACTTAGCCCAGGTAGGTTATCATTGGCGCGGGAGGCCATGAAAGAGATATGACCAACGCAACGGAAATTTACGCCCAATCGGTTATCCGGCTGCCGTCAGCGGAGCGTTTGCGGTTGGCGGCTTTAATCATCAACGGATTGGCGCAAACAACATCAGAACATGAGCCGTTTTCCGTCTTAGAACTAATAGAATCCTTTCCTCGCCAACGCGGGTTTCGGACTTCCGCAGAAGTGGATGAATATCTCAGGCAGGAGCGCGATTCATGGGACGATTGACGCTGCCCGTCTCCGGCGTCGTTTACGTTGACACTGCGCCGCTTATCTATACCGTCGAACGGCACGCGGATTATGAATTTCTGCTCTTGCCTTTATGGGTGGCAGTAGAAAATGGGACGCTATATGCTGCGACCAGTGAACTTGCATTACTAGAAACTTTAGTCAAACCTTTGCGCGACGGTGACGCGGTTCTGGCTGGCGACTACGAAACGCTACTGACCGCCACTCGGTTGCGGCTGCAACCCATTACCGCGCAAATTCTCAAAGAAGCAGCCCAACTACGCGCGACCAGCAAACTCAAAACGCCCGACTCCATCCACGCCGCCACCGCTTTAGCCCTTGGCTGTGTTCAATTTATCACTAATGACGAGGGTTTCCGCAAAATCTCGTCACTGCCTGTTACCGTCCTCAAAGACTTACTGTAACCTACCGTTTCAGTTCTACCAGAGTTGCGCCGTTGCCGCCTTGTTTGTCGGGGGCGGGCGCGTATTTGGCGACGTGCGTGTGTTGGCGGAGAAATTCGTGGAGGGCGCGGCGCAAGGCCCCGGTGCCGAAGCCGTGAATGATGCGGAGGTCAAATTCGCCGTTGACGTAGGCTTCGTCGAGAAATTTGTCGGCCTCGTCGAGGGCTTCTTCAACGGTCTGCCCGATGAGGTTTAATTCGGTGCGCGGCGTTGTGGTAGGGGTTTTAATCTGGGCGCGGTGTTTGGTTTGCAGCGAGGCGTACAAGCCTTTTTCCGGCGTTTCGGGTTCGTGGGCGAGCAGTTCCAGGTTTTTCACCTTTTCCCGCAGACGCATCGAACCGATGAGTAACTCCGCTGTGTCGCCGTTGATTTTTTCGACCAGGCCGGTGGAACCAAAGGTCTTGAGCCGCACTTTGTCGCCTTTGACGAGTGGGCGGTCAAGGATTGCCGGCGCGGGCTTTTCTTCCTGTTTTTGTACCACTTGCCCGTCACGCATAACGCGCATCCGTTCGGCTACGGGCGTATGCGCGACGGTGGCGGCGCGGGCCGCGCGGGTGACTTCGGTTTTGAGTTCGGAGACGCGGCGTTGGGCCTCTTTGGTGGCGCGTTCACGCAAGTTGCGGTCTTCGATTTTGCCGACCAATTCCTGCCCGCGCTGCTCAAATTCAACCAAAGCGGCGAGCAATTCCTTCTCAAAATCCTGTTGGCGTTGGCGTTCGCGGCGGTGCGCTTCCACGTCCAATTGGGCGTAGCGTTCGGCGACGGCGGCGCGTTCTTCTTCCAAAGCGCGGCGCAAATCAGTCGCCGTATCACTCTCGCGTTTGAGCCGCGAGAGATATTCAGCGGCCTCTTGCGCCGAAGTGGAAACGTAACTGCGGGCTGAGGTTACAACCGCCTCCGGCATTCCGAAACGCCGCGCAATTTCTAAGCCGGAAGACGCGCCGGCCATGCCCGTCAGCAAACGGTAAGTGGGCTGCAAAGTCTTTTCGTCAAATTCAACTGAGGCGTTCAGCACGCCGCTTTCGTTCGCCGCATACATTTTCAAACCGCCGTAATGGGTTGAGGTGATAACATGAGCACCCAGCACGCGACGGAAATAATCCACCACCGCCACGCCCAGCGCGGAGCCTTCTTCGGGGTCGGTTCCCGTGCCAACTTCATCAAGCAAAACCAGCGCGGGCGGTTCACATATCTCCAGCATTTGCGCGATGTTAGAGATGTGTGAGGTAAAGGTGGACAGGTTTGCGGCCAAAGATTGATGGTCGCCGATGTCGGCCAAAATTGATTGGTAAAACGGCACGCGGGCTTTACTCGCCGGCACGGGCAAGCCGGAAAGGGCGAGCAAGGCCAGCAAACCCGTCGTTTTCAGGACAACGGTTTTGCCGCCCGCGTTCGCGCCGGAGATGACCATGATGGGCGTTTCCGCGTCTAAAGTGAACGACACGGGCACAACTTCGCGGCCCTGTTTGCGTAGGTTTTCTTCCAATAATGGATGGCGGGCGTTGACGAGTTCCAACGCGCGGCCCTCGTCAATCAAAGGCACGCAGCAATTAAAAGTATCGCCGAAGCGCACTTTTGCGCCGACGAAATCCAGTTCCGCGACAGCCCGCGCCGCCGCTTCTAAGGCGGGCGAAACGATGCGCAGTTCTTCGGTTAAGTTGAACAAAATACGGTAGATTTCGCGCGCTTCGGTCTCGCGCAAGGCGTTTAGTTCGTTGTTGCCTTCGATGGCTTCGAGCGGTTCGACGAAAACCGTCGCGCCGGAAGACGAAAGACCGTGCACCACGCCCGGCACGCGGGAGCGCAAATCGGCTTTGACCGGAATAACGAAGCGGTCATTGCGAATGGTGACCAAATGGTCTTGAATCGCTTCGTCGGCGCGTCGCATAAGGGCTTCAAGCGAGCGCGTCACGCGATGGCGCAACTTGTTCATTTCGTTACGCAGACGCGCCAATTCGGGACTGGCTCTATCATCCAAATCGCCTGATGGAAGAATTTTCGCCGTGACGCGGGCCGCCGCTTGACGTAAATCTCCGGGCAACATGGCGACAAATTCCCATAGTAAAGGGCAAACTTCGCGTTCCGGGCCGAGCAAGGCGCGAGCAACGCCAGCCTGTTCCGCCAGACGCGCCAATTCTAGTAAGTCCAATGGTTCCAACGCAGTGCCAGCGATGCGCAAATGCGCCAACATCTCTTGCGGGTCAGCCAATTCGGAAAAGGCCCACAGCGAACCATTGCGTTGCTTAAATTCGCGGGCCTCGCGCAGGGTCTGCAATGCGCGGCGCAAGGCGGCTTCGTCCGCGTAAGGCGTGAGCGCGTCCACACGGGCGCGACCCAAAGGCGTGCGGGCCTCACGTCGCGTTAAGTTGAGCGCGTTGGTATATTCTAAAGTGGCAAAGGCTTGTTCGTGCATAAAAAATGAGCTTAGTAACGCGAATAAAATAACTTGACCCACCAAGCACCTTGCAGAAACACGCACTACGTCAAGTGTGTGATGTTTGACGCCCTTGACTTCGTGCGGGCTTCCGCAATTTTACGCCCTTGACTAAGTGCGGGCTTCTGCAATGTGGGTCAACTTATTTTTGACCTGTTACTTAGGGCTTGGCGTCAGTTGGCGAAGCGGCAAGTAGCCGTAATCTTGATTGATTATAAAGGCAGCGGCGGGTAAGGGAAAGCTGGCAATTCGCGCAAGATTGCGGAGGCCGAAAAGCAAACCCCGCCTTGCTTTGTCAAGCCCTAACCTCCAACCCCCAACCCCCAACCCCCAAAATTCAGCATTGGCGGCTTGACAGTTTTCCCGCCATGTTTCTATTATCTCTAGTGTTAGCTAGTTTTTGCGGCTATCCTTTAGTTTGAAATCCCCCGTAATCGGAGGCTCATTTAGCAAGTGATTAAACTCGATATTGTAAACCGCGTGGCCGAAACCACCGGCGTTCCCAAAATGAAAGCTGAAGAAGCTGTCGAAGCTCTCTTCAATTCGATGAAAGACGCGCTGACTGAAGGTTCGCGCATTGAACTGCGTGGCTTCGGCGTGTTTGTTGTCAAACCCCGCAAACGCGGCGTCGGACGCAATCCGCGCACGGGCGAAGAAGTGGCGATTCCTTCGGGCAAAACGATTCGCTTCAAACCCGGTAAAGAACTTCAGGCCAAGTAGTTTAAGGTATTGGCGCACACGCAAGTTAGGGCGTGGCTCCTTACTCTTAGCGGTGTAGTTTTGGAAGCAGTCGTCGCGTTGCTTACGGCGCGGCGGCTGCTTTTCTGCCATGCTTGAGAATGTCTGAATCGCTGCGCGCTACTCCACCCTACTTTCACGCTGCCATCGCGCGTGAAGTTTTACCGCGCCCGACAATGCGCGAATGGGTGCGGCACACATTTCTTTTTTGCGTCACCGCGCTGACTTCTACTATCGCTGGATTGCTGTTAGCCACGCGCGGTAATTTTCCCGAACCTACCTTGCCGGCTAACTTGCATTGGTATCAATACCTGCCACAAATTCCCGGTTACTACATCACGCAAGTCAAGTTGCTGCTACAACATGGCTGGGCGCACCCGGAACTAATCGCGCAGGGCGTCTTGTTCGCTATGTGTCTGCTGGCGATTCTGACGGCCCACGAATTCGGCCATTATCTGGCTTGTAGGCATTACAACGTAGATGCCACGCTGCCTTATTTTTTGCCCGCGCCGCCGCTTTTTCTGGCCGGCACATTTGGCGCGTTCATTAAAATCCGTTCCCCGATACCTTCGCGCCGCGCTTTGTTCGACATCGGCGTTGCCGGCCCGATTGCGGGCTTTGTGGTGGCCGTGCCTGTCGCCCTGGCGGGATTGCTGACCGCGCAGACGGCCCCGCCCATAGAACCAGGCCAACTTGGGTTAGAGTTTCACAACTCTTTGCTGTGGCACATCTTAGCGCGGGTTTTCGACGTGCAACTGGCGAACCTGGACGGCAATCCGTATTACTACGCGGCCTGGATTGGTTTACTGGTGACGAGTTTGAACCTGATGCCGGTGGGCCAACTGGACGGCGGACACGCGAGTTTTTCGCTCTTTGGGATACAAATTCACAAATGGCTGGGACGCGCAGCTTTCGTCGGCGTCGCGCTTTGCACGGCATTTGGCTGGATTTCCTACGGCAGCCCAAGCGGGTTTCTCTACACAATATTGCTGGCCTTCATGCTCCGCGTGCGCCACCCCGAAGTTTACGACCAACGCCCCTTGGGACGCAACCGCCTCTACATCGCGGCCTTTACGCTGCTCATCTTACTGCTCTCGTTTCTGCCCGTGCCGATAACGATTCTCAGCAATTAAAGAAATAAATCACTTACCGGTATCTTCCAGCCTGGCAAAGCGGGCTCGGCTTCGGTCATTTCGCCACGCCGGTAAATCGTCGGTGTTTCCGGCGCGTTGGCGCGGTAAACACGAACCATATCCGTATCAAGTAAATCCACATCCCAAACGACCAGTGTGCCGGCAGCAAAATAATCGGCGATTTTGTCTTTGATTTTGCGTTCCATCTTGGGGCCGTAGTCATTTTCGCTGCGCACTTCAACGGCAAACACCGGTGCGCCTTTAATAAACTTCATACCGGCAGAAGGCCCAATGTGAAAGGAAGCGTCCGGGCTGAACGATTTGCGGCCCGGCAAATCAACGCTATACCCGATGCTGTCCGTGTAAGCGCGGCCCTGCGGAACACTGCGTTCATGTTGGCGTAAACTAATGTAAATAGAACCGCCGGCGCGATTTAACGAGTCTCCGGTGGGTGGCATGAGGATTATTTCTCCGTTTACTAACTCGGCTTTCTGCTTGATTTTGTACAAATCCGCGATGGTTGCGGGAGCCGTTGTAATCATAGTAAACACCTCCAAGTTTCAGGCAACCGCCGGCAGCAAGCCTTTGATTTCCTTGACGACTTGCTGCACTTCTTCCTGGTCGGCGAGGGCCATCATAAAGAATTTGTAGCCCTGTTGAAAACAGAGGACGCCGTTGCCGAAGAGCCACACGCCGTCAATGATGGGGTTGCGGCCTAATAACCAGCCGAGCGGGAAACCCACCAGACGGCCCGGTTGAAAGATTTGCGCCCACATCGCCACGCCCGCCGCACAACTGAACGCGCCCAATAACGGCGCGCCGACGTATTTCACGATGTCGCGTTCAAACTCTATGCGGCTTTGTTCGGCCTCGCTCAATTTGCCTTCGTGGATGAGTTTTTCCTGGCCTTGCAGGTATTCGTCAAACTTTTCGCCAGCCTTGCCCAAACCGTAAACCGGCAGCGCGGAATGGGTGAGCCAATGCGGAGACACGCCAAAGAGAATCGCGTCGAGCTTGGGAAATGCCGCGCCCAGCGGCAAGCCCAGCACGACGGAAGCCGTGACCGCGCCGGCTTTGAGCGGGTTTTCCTGCGCCCACGCGACGGCTTTGCGCCCGCCCGTGAGCGCGGCGTCGGTGGCGCGTTTGAGGCTTGCGCCCGTGCCGTAAGCGCGGCCCGCTTTGTCGTACATCTTCTGCGCACCGGCGAACATGGTGTTGGCGGTAGCAGTAGCACTGGCGGCGGCCTGTTTAATGACTTCGCCGGCAGCTACGGCCTGTTCGCGCACGCCGAAAGCGTCTTCCATCCGCTCGGCCTGTTCGCGCACCTTTCCGGCGGTTTCACTAAAGGTGTCTGCCATTGGTTGCGCGGCTTCCTGCACTACTTTCGCGCCCTCTTTAACGGCTTCTTGCGCGGCTTTCGCGCCTTCTTTCATCTTTTCCTGAGCTACTTTCGCGCCTTCCTTCACGGCTTCGGCGAAGGGTTTTTCTTCGTGCAGCACGTCCTGGGCCAACTTTGCGCCTTCCTGAGCGGCCTGTTGCGCCACGCGGAAACCTTCTTTAGCGGCGTCTTGCGCCACCTTCGCGCCCTCTTCCAAACGGTCTGAAATATGCAGCTTTTCGTCTAACTCCCGCGCCTTACGCCGCGCAATCTCTTGCCATTCTTCCAGTTTGCTCTTTTTTTCTGCCATGTCTTACTCCTTCCGCAATTTAGGCCAGGCCCTGAACCAGTTTACTATACGCCGCATAGATGCGGGAAGTTCATCGGGTGGATGGCAGTCAAATGCTACAAATTATCCAGCCGCCGATTTGCCCGCGTAATTTTAGAAAGGTAAGATAAGCATATGGTTCAGGCATCTGCAAAATGGTTAGTTTTGCTGCTCAAATGTTTGCTTTTGGGCGCAACCCTCATAGCGGCCTCGTCTTGTATGGACTTATCGCCAGATTACGCAATTGCTTCGGTGAAACTGCCAAACGGCAACCCCCTTTATTTCAAACGCCAAGTTTGGGGGCTTACAGGCGATAAAGATTTGATTGCTATTTCGGCGAACGGAAACCCATGCACTGAGTATTCTCCGGCAACCGATTACTGTATCTGCGATGGCTTTCGGGACTACATCTATTACAAGGTGGAAGCAGATACTCTCCATCTTTACCCTTCTATTCTAAAGGAACCAGAGCGGTTTCCGTTTAATTTGAAGGTTGTAAACCACGACCAAGATTTAATACAGACGAAACAACTTGAGGAAAAATATCAAAAAATGGGGTTTGCCAAGCTAGATTTGAAGATTGATGGCTCTATCAAGTGTCAATGACTTATTTGCTTCACAGACTTATACTTATATCACTACGGTTGCAAGGTTGATAATATGCACAAATGTCCTACTTGCGGCACGGCGACCACTTGGAAAGATAATCCGCACCGTCCCTTTTGTTCGGAACGCTGCCAGATGATTGATTTTGGTCATTGGGTTGATGAAGATTACGGCGTGCCGGTGGAGGAGACGGAAATGTCTGAGACACTGACGGATGAAGCCTAAAAGGGTTACGCGGAGCGCATTTATGTTGTAAAATAGCGACCCAAAGGATGAAGATGATGAAATTTTCTAAACCGCGATTGATGCTGAGTCTAATGGCAACGGCGTTGTTGTTCTGGACGGCGTGTAATCTTGCGCCCGCGCCGACGCTGCTGGACCCGTCGGCCCCAAGCGAAAATCTTAACAACGTCAAACTCGGCGCGCAGGATTTCAAGCTGATAGACGACAAGCCGGCCAAGCTCTCAGACTATCAGGGAAAAGTCGTTGTGTTAGACTTTTGGGCCACTTATTGCCCGCCTTGTGTGGCAGCCATGCCCGATTTGGAAGCGTTGCACCAACAACACAACGCCAATGGTTTACAGATTATTGGCCTCAATGTCGGCGGCGACGAAGATCGTGTAGCTGTCCCCGATTTTCTGAAAAACAACAAAATAAACGTCACATATGCGCTTGGCTACACGATGAAGTCTGAGACTCTCAGTTACTACATGGGCAAGGACGACCGCATCCCGCAAACCCTCGTCTATGACCGCCAGGGCAATCTCCTGAAACAATTCGTCGGCTATAACCCGCAGATAAAAAAGGACTTAGAAAACGCCATTAAAACCGCACTCGGAAAGGATAAAGGCTAAGGCTAACGGATAAATTTTAGCCTTTATCCTTCATCCTTCATCCTTTCAATTATGCCTCGTGACATTCCCGTCGGCAACGGTTCGTTGCTCGTAACATTTGACGAACTCTATCGCATCCGCGACATATATTTCCCCTACGTCGGCAACGAAAACCATTCGGAGGGCCACCCGTTTCACTTTGGCGTGTGGGCCGACGGCGCATTTGCCTGGGTTGAAGAAAGCGGTTGGACGCGCGAGTTGCGTTATGAAGAGGAAACGCTGGTTTCTGATGTGCGTCTGACGAATGCCAAACTAGGCGTGGAAATCCTTTGTAATGATGCGGTTGACTTTCACGAAAACATCTTTCTGCGCCGTTTGCGCGTGAAAAACCTGGCCGCGAAACCGCGTGAAATTCGTCTCTTTCTGCACCACGATTTTTACATCTCCGAAACCGAAGTAGGCGACACGGCCTATTTCGACCCCGACACGATGGCCTTGATTCACTACAAAGGCCCGCGTTATTTCCTTATCGGCACGGATTTAGGGCTGGAATCGTTCGCCACCGGACGCAAGGCTTTTCAAGGACAAGAAGGCACCTGGCGCGACGCCGAAGACGGGCGTTTGGAGATGAGCGCGATAACCGAAGGCTCGGTTGATTCAACCATTGGGCAATCGTTTAAGCTGGAAGCGGGCGCGACGGGCGAAATGTTTTACTGGATTGCCGCCGGCGTATCACACGCGGAAGTCGCGCAACTGCAACGAATCGTGCATGACAAAGGCCCCGCCGCTTTGCTCACGCGCACACGCGACTATTGGCGCGCCTGGGTCAACAAAAATGACCTTGATTTCAGCGACCTGCCTGCCTCAATCGTTCAACTTTTCAAACGCTCTTTGCTCATCACGCGCACGCAGATTGATTCTCGCGGGGCCATCTTAGCCGCCAATGATTCCGATGTAACCCTTCGCGCCACAGACCATTACAGCTACCTCTGGCCGCGTGACGGCGCACTCGTCGCTTATGCTTTAGACAGCGCGGGTTACGCCGGCATCACGCGGCAATTCTTCGATTTGTGTGGGCGCATCATCTCGTCGGACGGCTACTTTCTGCAAAAATACAACCCCGACGGCTCCGTCGCCTCCGGCTGGCATCCATCTTGGAATCCGCATACCAAAGAGCGTCTGGTGCCGATTCAGGAGGACGAAACCGCGCTCGTTTTGTGGGCCTTGTGGCATCATTACGAACGCTTCCGCGACATCGAATTTATGCGCCACCTGTACCGCCCGCTCATCATTCGCGCCGCCGATTTTATGGTTAGCTTCCGCGACCCCGTGAGCAAACTACCGCAACCTTCGTGGAATCTGTGGGAAGACCGTAAAGGCATTCACGCCTTCACTTGCGCGACGGTGGTGGGTGGTTTGCGGGCTGCCGCCAAGTTTGCGCGGCTGTTTGGCGAAACCAATCTGGGCATCGGTTACGAGACGGTGGCGGGCGAAATCGTCCACGCCATGAAACGGCATCTTTACCGCCCCGAACTCGGACGCTTCGCCCGCGCCGTCAACCCGCGCAGCGACGGCGATTTTGACGTGGACACAACGCTTGACGCCTCTTTGTTCGGTCTCTGGTATTTCGGCGCGTTTGCGGCAGACGACCCGACCGTAAGCGTCACCATGGAAGCCATCGAAAAAGGTTTATGGGCCAAGACGAGCATTGGCGGGCTGGCGCGTTACACCGGCGACGGCTACTTGCGAATCGTCGAAGACAACGCCACCGCGCCCGGCAATCCTTGGTTTATCTGCACTTTATGGTTAGCTGAATATTATCTGGCGCGGAACAATTTGGCGCGGGCGCGGGAAATTATGGAATGGGTCGCAGAACGCGCCCTGCCTTCCGGCGTGCTGGCCGAACAAGTCAACCCGCTCAACGGCGCGCCCGTCAGCGTCTCGCCGCTCACCTGGTCACACTCAACCTTCGTTGCCGCCGTAATGAGCTATTTACGCGCACCGGCAAACTAGGCGGCAAAATATTCCCTTTACAACTCTGCCATACATCATTATACTGCTGTGTGTAGTAGCTTTATTGTATTGTAGAAGCGGCAGAACTACCGGCAAAACTAACCGCATTATGTATTCCGATATTAGCCAAATGGAGCCCCTGTATCCGGCCCGCTTAGAGGGTTTGGAAGATTTGGCGCGGCAGTTGGTGGAAACCTCCGCCAAACTTCAAGGCAGCCTGGCCCCAGCCACTTTGTTGGGCGTAAACAGGCTGCTGCGGGTGGTAAATAGTTATTACAGTAATCTTATCGAAGGCCACGACACGCACCCGATAGACGTGGAACGGGCCATGCGCCAGGATTACATGAATGAACCGGCCAAGCGCGACTTACAAATTGAAAGCGTGATTCACATCGAAGTTCAGGAGGATACTTTCCGTCAATTGGCGGAAAATCCGACGCTGAACGTAACCGCGCCGGCTTTTTTGTGTTCGCTCCACGAAAAATTCTATGCGCGGTTGCCGGAGCATCTGCGTTGGGCCAAAGGCGACGGCGGGCAGCAAGCCTTTGTCGAAGCGGGAAAACTCCGCGCCCGCTATGTGCAGGTAGGCGAACATATACCGCCGACGCCCGAATCTTTGCCGGCTTTTTTGGACAGATTTGCCCAAG
The DNA here is from genome assembly GCA_043769325.1 of Acidobacteriota bacterium. GTDB lineage: Bacteria > Acidobacteriota > Blastocatellia > Pyrinomonadales > Pyrinomonadaceae > JAYVJN01. Next base: position 121 of record JAYVJN010000449.1, on the reverse strand, counting down.
TCTATGACCCTTCGCGTTGGCATGGGCTGAGGGGCTTCGTCGCGTTGGCGGCGGCGCACCACCGGCTGATGTGGATACATCCTTTTTTGGATGGCAACGGGCGCGTGGCGCGGCTTTTCAC